>NZ_JARDJI010000014.1:0-121963 GCF_039907765.1 Mesorhizobium sp. CC13
TGATCATCAAGCTCTTGAAGACCACAAACGTTGAGCAAACAGATCGAAATCCGGTCCAGTTCCGATAGGCATTACCTTGAGAAAGGGCTACATTAGGGTAACGCGTTATAATAAAAGCAAGGCATGGACACTCCCAAACGTCCCCGCGGCCGCCCCCGCAAACCCGACGCGCTGAGGCAGGCGGAGAGACAGCGGGCCTATCGGACCCGACTGGCAGCGGCGGGCAAGGCGGTTCGAGTCGTTCAAGCGGGTGTCGCTCCAGGTTTCGATCCAAAGCTTCATGTCATCATAGATCGCGCGTTTTTCGAAGAGCAGCGCGAGAATTATCGTCACGCGATACTGAAATTAGAACTGCTTGAAGAACGGTGGGTCAGGTTGGAGGAGCGCAATAGCTATCTGGAAAGCGAACTGAAGCGCGTCGAACAGGTGCATACCGCGACGCTGAAGGAGCTTATCGGCTTGAAACAAATGACCAAAAAAGGAAGAGAGTATGAGGAATCGTGAGGGGCAGGAGCCAAATCCATGTCGTCCGAAGCGCCGTCTCAATCGACGTGGCATCGGTCAGGCGGATCCTCTCGCATGCTTCAAAGGCCAGCGGCCTTGGTGAGGTTGACGCGGAAACGGTCGCGGCGGCGCTGGTATTTGCGGGTCATTTCGGCGCTGGCGTGGCCGAGCTGCTTCTGCACATGGCGCTCTTCGACCTCGGCCGACGAGGCGAGACCCGCACGCAGCGAATGGCCGGCAAAGAGCTTTCCGCGCTCACCTTCAGGCAGGTCGCCGCGGACGCCGGCCGCCAGCGCGGTCCGCTTGACGAGGCGGGCGACCTCCTGGTCGTTGAGCCGATCGGCGCCGACCGCCTTGCCCTGGCCCGTGACGCGCCGGAAGAGGGGGCCGTGACCGATGCGGCCGAGCTTCAGCCAGGTCTCGATCGCGACGACAGGGCAGGTGGCATCGGATGAGCCGCGGCCGATCTCGACCTCGCGCCAGCCAGTCTTGCCACGCAGCGTCACCAGCACGCCCTTGTCCAGAATCTCGATCCAGCCGCGGCCGTCTTCGGTCTGGTCGCGGCCGCAGTCCAAGCCGACGATCTCGGAGCGGCGCAGCCCGCCGGCAAAGCCGATCAGCAGCATGGCGCGATCGCGCAAGCCGCGTAAGGTTCCGCGGTCCAGCGTCTCCAGCATGGCGATCAGATCTTCGGGAAGGATCGCCTCCTTTTGCCGGGGCGGCGATGCGTGCTTGTTGCGGATGCCGGCCATGACGGTGGCGATATGGCGGTCCTTCCTGTCGAGCGGCTGGCCGCGCTGGGCACAGTTCCACGTCAGCGAGGACAGCCGGCGTTCGATCGTCGCCACGGAGTTCGGTTTCTTGTCACCGGTCGCTTTTCCCGAGGCGCAGGCGGTGATGTAGAGGCCGACCACCTGCGGATCGGGCGGAAACATCTCGACGCCTTGTCGACGGCACCAGCTCGCAAACTGCTTCCAATCCGACGCGTAGGCCCGACGTGTGTTGGCCGAACTCGCCGCCTCGACATAGTCTCGGGCGCGATCGGCGAGTTTTTCCAGATGCGCTGGAAGGCGCGGCTTCGGCCCGACAACGGGAAGGGGAGGGGAGGGGGCTTCGGCCGGCAGCTCCTCCGGAGCGCGTCCCATCTCCATGACCACATCGATGATGTGGGGAAAATCGCTCTCTCCAGCCGGTGATCCTTGACCTTCGTCAGCCATCCTTATGCCGCCTCCACATCCGTCTGGGAGAAGTCCTTGCCGATGAACAGCAGCGGTTCGTCTGCGCGCTTGGCCAGAGCGTAGGAAAGACAATCGGCAAAATTTAGCGCCGCCGGATGGCGGCCCTTGCCGTAGGTCAGCCAGGCCTGGGTGGCCAGATCGACCAGCTCGGAGTCGACAGGAATGACGTCGGCCTCGATCTTGCGGAGCCAAAGATCGATCTCGGCCAACGCGTGTTCGCCGCGCCTGCTGACCAGCACCATGCGCGCCTCGAGAACGCAGGTTGCCGGGACCAGGCGGATTGGATCGGAGACCAGCGCTCTTTCAAGCCTTTCTGCCTCGGGCTCGCTACGCAGGATCGCCACAACGGCCGAGGTGTCGATCACCATCAGTTCGGAATTCCATGCTCGTCGTAGCCAATGATCTCCTCGTCACTGCGACGATCAAGTTCAGGCAATCGCGCGACTCGTTCTCGGATGCCGCGCAATTCTGCAAGCAGACGCTCTTGGGCGGTATCACCGAAGCCCATGCGATGCAGTCGCTCGCTCAGGGCCTGATGAATGGCTGCCGTCTTGGTGATACCCTGACGACGCGCGAGTTCGTCGGCGAGCGCGACAGTAGCCGGATTTTTGATGTTCAGGGACACGAGAGGCTCCGAATTTCTACCTTTCTGGCATTTTCTACCTGCGTTTTTGAGTTCTGTCAAATAAGAACGATAATGCAAGATTATCAGTCATAATGCGCTCAAGACAAGCTGTGCGGTTATAGTCGATAAAAAGGCGATAACCGCACATTTCATTTGCGCCCCAGATAATGAATCGGTCCGTTTTGCAGTCCACCGGCTCGGTCCAGAGCCGCTGCCAAGCCAGGCTAAGCAGTCTCAATTCAGCACTCGTTGACCGGCAGGGTCGCCGTCTCCAACTGGACAGCCCTTACAGCTTCCAGTGCCATTAACGCAGCGGCGACCTTAGCGCGCGCCTCCTCAATGTCGGCCATGACTAGACAGTCGTTCCGCTGGATGGCCGCCAGGAATGCAGCGAGCACGGCGGGGCAGTTTGCTGCCAAGCCTAGAAAGTGATCCCCGCTCGGCGCGCGCTCGCCGGAAAGCCAGTTTTTCACGGTCCGCTCGTTCGCGCCGGTCCAAAGAGCTACCGTCTTGATTTTGGACGACTGCCCCTTGAGCGAGCTCCGTAGGGCTGTCGACACCAGCCTGGCGAATGAGAGCTTGCTCTGCTTCCCGCGCGGCCGATTGGGCAACATGTTGCCCGACTTTGGAAAGGACATTCCACCACCTCCGCACTGTAGTGTTGTTCGAATGCGCCGACACGGCGCAAAGAGTGGAGCGTAGGCGTTTGAATGGGCATCACGGACCATCGCGGACGGCTAGAGGCGGCAAGGACTGGTCTAACCGTGCTGCCGCCTATGTGCGGATGTCGACCGACCATCAGCGCTACTCAACCGAGAACCAGCTCGCCACTATCAGACGGTTCGCCGAGGCTCGGGACATCGAGATCGTGCGGATCTACGAGGATGCCGGCAAGAGCGGCCTGAACTTGGAAGGACGCGAAGCATTCCAACGCTTGCTCGCTGATGTCGAGCGCGGTGCCGCCGACTTTGGGACGATCCTGGTCTACGATGTTAGCCGCTGGGGACGCTTCCAGAACGCTGATCACGGTGCGCACTTGGAATTCCTGTGCTCCCGGGCCGACATCGTTGTCCATTACTGTGCCGAGCAGTTCGAGAACGACGGCAGCATCGGATCCAACCTGTTGAAGACCGTGAAGCGGGTTATGGCCGGCGAGTACAGTCGAGAACTTTCCGTGAAGGTCTTCGCCGGTCAGTGTCGCCTCGTTGAAAAGGGGTATCGCCAAGGCGGGACGGCTGGCTACGGCCTGCGGCGGCTGCTAGTCGACGAGAACCGCGAGCCCAAGACTGAGCTTTCGATTGGCGAGCGCAAAAGTCTCCAGACCGATCGCGTGATTCTTGTCCCCGGACCAATCGAGGAGGTAGAGGTCGTCCGGAGCATCTATCGCCTCTTCGTCGAACTCGGCATCCAAGAGGCTGAGATTGCGGCCCGGCTCAATCGCGAAGGTGTGGTAACCGACCTGGGGCGGCCTTGGACGCGCGGCACGGTCCATCAGGTTCTTACCAACCCAAAATACATCGGTGACAACGTCTTCAACCGCGTCTCCTTCAAGCTGAAAATGCGCCGGGTCATCAATACCCAGGAACATTGGGTGCGCGCCCGTGGCGTGTTTACGGCGATCGTCGACGTCGCAACCTTCGAGCACGCCAGGAGGATCGTGGAAGAGCGAAGTCGAAGGCTCGGCGACGACGAACTCCTCACCTTGCTCCGCTCGCTTCTGGAGGTGCAGGGGTCCCTTTCCAGCATCGTCATCGATGAGCGCGACGACATGCCGTCGAGCAGTGTCTACAGGAACCGCTTCGGCAGCCTGCTGCGCGCCTATCACTTGGTCGGATACAGCCCGCAGCGTGACTACCGCTACATCGAGATCAATCGGCGCCTGCGGGCTATGTACCCTGACGTCGTCGCCACTGTGATTGACGGCCTGCGCGCCGCCGGCGGCGACGTCCGCGTCCATCCCGAAACGGGTCTGATCGACGTCAACGACGAGTTCACCGCTTCGGTCGTCGTAGCCCGCTGCGGTGAGACGCAAGCGGCTTCGCCACGGTGGCGCATTCGGCTTGACGCTGGCCTGGCGCCCGATGTCACCGTCGCCGTCCGCATGGACCGCGGCAACGTGTCCCCGCTCGACTACTACCTGCTCCCGCGTCTCGACATGACCGAGCCGAAGCTTCGGCTCGCCGAGAGCAACGGCCTGTCCCTGGACGGCTATCGTTTCGAGACGCTGGAGTTCCTATTCTCTCTTGCGGCTCGAGCCCAGTTTGAGGAGGCAGCATGACTGAAGCGAAGCACACTCATGTAGAGATGATCCCGATCGATCGGATCGTCATCCTGAACCCGCGCGCCCGCAATCGGCGTAAATTCCTGGAGGTGGTCGAAAGCATCAAGACGGTCGGGCTAAAACGCCCGATCCGCGTTAACACCATGATCGGCGCAGACGGCCAGCGATCTTACGGACTCGCGTGTGGCCAGGGGCGCATCGAGGCCTTCCGCGAGCTCGGCCGGACCGAAATCCCGGCCATAGTCACGGAAGCATCGGAGGAGGAATGCCTCGTCATGAGCCTGGTTGAGAACTGTGCTCGCCGGCAACACCGCTCCATCGACCTTCTCCAAGATGTCGCGACACTGCGCACACGCGGCTACAACGACCGACAGATCGCAGAGAAGATTGGCACTTCGCCGGAGTGGGTCAGCATGATGGCCACGTTGATCGAGAAGGGCGAGCAGCGCCTCATTGAAGCCGTCGACGCGGGAACCATTCCCATCTCGGTTGCTATTGAAATCGCCCGCGCGGACGACGAGACAACCCAGAAGATGCTGGCTGAAGCCTACACCGAGGGCAAGATCTCCGGCCCCCGACTGATAAAGATGCGACGCCTGATCGAGCAGAGGACGCGTCGCGGCAAGCACATGTCCACGAACCCTTTCGGTAAGAAGCTCGGTAAGGCCAGGACGTCCGAGGCTTTTGTCCGCGTCTTTCAGCAGGAGGCAGACAAGCAGCGCCTGCTGGTGAAGAAGGCCGAGGTGACACAGACCCGCCTACTCTTCGTTGTGGAGGCCTTGAAGAACCTGCGGGCCGACGAGAACTTCGTCACACTCCTTCGGGCTGAACGTCTTGATACCCTGCCTAAGGACTTGGAAAACCGCATCGCGGGAGAGGCAGCATGACAGACGTTGAAACCTTGACGAGGATCGCCTTCGAGCCCGATTGCATCATCGTGCCAATCGGCTCCCTCCTGCCTGTCCGGCCGCCTCGGGCGACGGTCAAGGCTAGCCACAAGTATCAACAGATCCGCACATCAGTTATCGAGATCGGGCTGGTCGAACCTCCCGTGATCGCTAGGATCGACGGCAATCCTAACAGCTATCTCCTGCTCGACGGCCATGTCCGCGTCGAGATCCTGAAGGACCTTTGCACGACCGAGATAGAATGCCTCGTCTCAACCGACGACGAGAGCTTCACCTTCAACAAGCGTATCAGCCGCCTCTCCGCTGTCCAGGAGCACTCCATGATCCTGAAGGCGATCGCCCGCGGCGTCTCCAACGAGAAGATCGCTCGAGCGCTCAGCCTCCATGTCAACAGCGTGCGACGGAAGGCGACCCTGCTAGACGGCGTCTGTCATGAAGTCGTGTCGATGCTGAAGGACACGATGTGTCCGATGGCCGTGTTCGAGATCCTCAAGCGGATGAAGCCGCTGCGCCAGATCGAGGCCACCGAGCTGATGATTGCTGCGAACAACTATACGTCGGCCTACGCCACCGCGCTTCTCGCTGGTACGCCGACCAATGAACTTGCCGGCGAGAGGAAGTCGAAGAAGGTGCGTGGGGTCACGCCGGAGGCGATGGCTCGGATGGAGAAAGAACTTGCCCGGCTCCAAGAATCCATGGCTGCGATTCAGGATACCTACGGCAAGGAGCATCTCCAACTGACCGTCGTAAAGGGCTATCTCAGCAAGCTGCTCCGCAATCCGCGTGTCGTGCGTTACCTTCTTCAGCACCGACCGGAATACCTTGAGCAATTTCAGGCGATAGCCGATGTCGCCTCCTTCACTGATCAGGCGGCATGATCTGTTTCGCGCGCCGCTCAGCCGTCTGCGGATGGTCCGGTTTCGGCCGATTGATTGCTGAACCGGACCACCAAGCGCTTGGCGCAGGGCATGTCAGACGTATTTTGACGGCCAACGCCAGTCAGTCTGCGGCTTGCCATAACAGTTGGTGTCGTAGGTAAAGCGACCGGACGCGACCTCTCGGCAAGCCCAGACAATTTGACCATACTGGTTGTAGAAGGCATCCCAATCAGCGCCTTGGTAATAGCTGGGGCGATAACCCCCTCCACCCCCGCAATCGTTGTTGGCGCACACCGCCACCGCTGCGCCAACCGCCGCAATTGCGACGCCCGCTGCGATAGCGTTGTTTTGGTTGTTGACCATCTCCACGCGCTGGAGGGCCGTGGCCTGCTGCAGGCCAACCAGGGGCCCTCGCATCAGCGCACCGAAGGCCAGCGTGTCCGAGGAATCGGCCAGGACCCGCAGCAGGGCAAGAATGTCCTGCGTTTCCTGCCGTCGCATCAGCGTCTGGCCTGCTTGCGAGGATACCGCGAGCCCGCGCTTCTCGAGCGCTCGCTCGTAACGCCATAGCTCCGTGTGTCCAGGCGAAAGCAGTGCGATGTCGCCAGCCTGGAGCGGCGTGCATGTCTTGTCTGTCCGTTGTATCGACACGTTACCGATCAAGGCCGCGCAAATGTCGGCAACCCGCTCGGCCTCGGCATCTCGGGACATTTCCGCGTAGATGCGCCCGTCGGTCGCGACCTCGATGGTGAAGCGCGCCACGCAAGGGAGTGGATGTGACGTCTCGAACAGCGTGGGTGCGAGCGCGACGTATCGGGGCTGCGAGGGCTTGGCAAAGACCGACTCGAAGCAGGCGTTCACATGATCGATGATCGGGCTCAGCGACCTGAAATTGGCGGTGATCTCGATCACCGCGCCATGATCCTGGCCGTCGATCAACTGGCGACAGAGTTCGTAGGCTTCGATGTCGGCGCCGCGAAAGCGATAGATCGCCTGTTTCGGATCGCCGACGAGGAAAAGCGCTCCGGGCCGTAGCTCCGACTTCTCCCATTGTCCTGGCCGCGTTTCGGTCGCGGCGATCGAGAACAAGATCTCGTTCTGGATGCCGTCCGTGTCCTGGAACTCGTCGACCAGGATAAAATGATAGCGCTGGCCGATGGCCTGACGCACCTCTTCATGGTCGCGGACCAGGGTACGAACGTGGATCAGCAGGTCGTCGAAATCCAGGACGGCGGCAGCCCGCTTGCGTGCCTGATAGCTTTCCAGCAAGTGGTCGAGGGAGACCGACAGCGAGCATACCAGCGTGCTGGCGATATGACCTACGAGCTCGCTCCAGGCGATGACGACGGTTTCGTAGAGCGTCCGGCCGTCACCGGGACCAGCATCATTGCGGTGAGCGCCGAAGCCCCGCGCCGCCTCATAGTAGGTTTTCAGCTGCAGGCCCTTGCGCTCGAAGAGGCGACCGGCTCCCGGATTGCAGAGCCGCCACAGGGCTCGGAAATCCCCTTTGCTTGCGAGACAGTCCTGATAGCGCTCTGCAAGCCCGCGCAGTTCATGTGCGATGTCGGAAAGCCATTTGTCGGGTTCGGCATTCGCCTGCCACCGGTCGAAATCGGCGACCGCTTGGACAAAATCAATGTCGGGCCGTGCGTCGGCAGACGGACGGATCGGTTGCGCATCTGGGTGTTTGCGCCGGAGGTTCGCGAGTTCGCGAATAAGGCCCACCACCTGAAGCGGGATCTCTTCCGCCAATACAACAATCGGTCGTCTTCCGCCGCGTCGGCCGCAAGCCGTTGCGAGAACCAGGCCGACAGCTCGGCCATGAACAGATTGTCCGCGACCGTCGCGTCGACCACGCGGGCGCCGGGGTCGAGCCCAGTCTGCACGCCATGGCTGCGGATGATTGCTTGGCAAAACCCGTGAATGGTGGTCGCTGTCAGCTCATCAAGCCGGGGAGAGGCGGCGATCAGCGCCTCGCGCTGTTGCTCCGAAAGCCCCTGCGGAAGAACCGTCTCAAGAAAAGCGGGAACATCCCCCGACAGCAGCGTGTCGAGCGTCTCCCTGATCCGGCGCGCGAGTTGGCTCGCCGCAAGCTCCGTGAAGGTGATGGCGGCGATCTCGCCAGGCCGGCGGCCGTCCGCCAGCATCATCGCCACGCGACCCGCCATGAGCGAGGTCTTGCCGGTACCTGCGGCCGCCTCGACCAGCAGAATCGAGGAAAAATCGGTCATTGCCCGAAAACGGGCGTCCTGATCGACGAGCGTCATGTCGAGGCGCTCCAGAGCCGGTTGAGCGGCTGATTTGCCGCCCGGAACTCGGAAGCCTTGCAGCGCAAATAACTCTCGCGATCGGCCGGCATCGCGAGGCGCATATCGTCATAATCGGCGTCCTGCTCCCAACGCGGCGCGATCCGGCCGCTGCGCAAGATCGTCATGGCAGCCGACAGATATGGGCGCCACGCCAGCCAGCGGGAGGAAGGCGAGCTGTCCGCGCAACTCATGGGGTTCCTCAACGCCTCGCTCGCAAGCACCGAGACGACCCACATCTGGCTTCAGCGCTTTTCTCGTGAGCTCGTTACGTCGTGGCGCAAGATTGCGCGCAACTCCGAGCAGGAATGGGACGTCTGTGCGGAAATGATCGCCAATACCGATCCAGCCCGCGACCTGGATCTTTCCCTTGCGCACTTCACGGGGCGCATCGAGGGTACGCCTTGCGCTTCTGCGACAGAAATGGCGCGGAAAAAACATCAGATAGCGCCAAACTGGTCGCAGGTTCAATGAACTGACTTCAGTAGAAAGTCTCGGAAGCACCGTGCGGCAGGCGAAAGGGAACGCGTCCGTTTCTGGATCAGGCTGACCTCGCGCTTAATGTGCGGCTCGGTCGGTGTGCGAACAACGAGGCCCATCGAGGTCGCAAGGCGCGTGACGGCCGAGGTCATGATCGCGACGCCGAGGCCGCCTTCAACCATGCCGATGATCGTCAGCGGCAGCGCCACCTCTTGCATCGACTTGTCGAGCGGCAGAACGATGCCGTTGCGTGCCAGTTCGTTTTCCAGCCGGTCGCGGATCGGGTTGCCCCGCTGCGGGCCGATCAGCTTGCACTCGGCAAGGTCGGTCCAGCGCAGTTCGGGACGTTTCACCAATGGGTCCTCGGCATGGAGCACCACCAAAAACTCATCGGTGGAGAGCCGTGTGCCGACGAGTTCCGGATCGTCTTCCGGTACTGTGCCCAGTCCAAGGTCCACCAAACCATTGGCGACCTGCTCCAGCACGGTCTTCTCTGCGACATCGTGCAGCTCGACAGTTATCTCGCTGTGGAGCTTGGTGAAGGCGTTGACGAGCTGCGGCAGCATCAAAGCAGCCTGAACCGTGCCGGCGGCCATCGTGACCTTGCCGCGCCGCAGCGCATTCAGTTCCCGCGAGCTCTCCACCATGCCCTCGATATCGGCAACGGCGCGGGCTGCGATCGGCAAAATATCCATGCCCGCCTGAGTGAGGCGCAGCAGACGGGTGTGCCGGTCGAAGAGGCGAAGATTGAGATTTTGCTCCAGCTGCCGCACCAGTGTACTGACGGCCGATTGCGACGAGCCGAGCTTGTCGGCGGCTAGGGTGAACTGCCCAAGATTGGCCACGGTGACGAAGGCCCGAAGCTGTTTCAGCGTGATGTCCATGCTGATCCATTCATTCAGTTATTAGATGAATAAATATCATTATGCCGATTGTTTGCTGATTTGCCCAGCCGCATGATCCCTCTTGTACGGCGTGCGGTGTTAAAACATGAGGCCAAGATGCCCCCCACCGCGCCGGAGCACTATTCGCTGGGAGGATAGCGAATGTCCAATCTTGATACGACGGATCCCGTCGAGAAGAAGTACCCGTTCCCGAGCCTTTTCGCTCTAGGTCTGCAACACGTTCTGGTCATGTATGCCGGCGCTGTCGCCGTGCCGCTCATCGTTGGCAGTGCGCTGCATTTGCCCAAGGATCAGATCGCGATGTTGGTCAGCGCGGATCTGTTTTGTTGCGGCATCGTCACCCTCATCCAGGCCCTTGGTTTCGGCCGCCACGTCGGCATCCGGCTGCCGATCATGATGGGCATCTCGTTTACCGCCGTTCCCTCGATCATCGCGACGGGCACCAATCCGGACCTCGGTATGCCCGGTGTCATCGGAGCGGTCATCGGCTCCGGTGTCTTCACCGTCATCGCCGCGCCCTTCTTCGGGCGGTGGGTGCGGTTCTTCCCGCCGGTCGTCACCGGCACGGTCATGCTGGTCATCGGCCTTTCGTTGATGCGCGTCGGCGTGAACTGGGCCGCCGGCGGCCAGCCGATGCTCCGGGGGCCGGAAGGCATGATCCCCAACCCCGCCTATGGCGCACCCTTCGCGCTCGCCGTCGCGGCTATCGTGCTGCTGTCGATCCTGCTGCTCACACGAGTTCTCAAAGGCTTCTTGTCCAACCTTGCGGTGCTGATGGGCATAGGCATCGGCTTGCCATCGCGATCGCATCCGGCAAGGTTGATTTCCATGGCGTTGCGGACGCCGGCTGGGTGCGCATCATCCACCCGCTCGCCTTCGGCTGGCCGGTCTTCGAATTCTGGTCGGTCCTGTCGCTCTGTGCGGTCATGACCGTCATGATGATCGAATCGACCGGGCAATTCCTGGCGGTCGGCGACATGGCCGGGCGCAAGATCACCCAGGCCGAGCTTACCCGCGGCCTCAGAACCGACGGCGTGGGTAACATCATTGGTGGCTTGCTCAACACCTTCACCTACACGACCTATGCACAGAATGTCGGCCTGCTCCAGATCACCGGCGTCTTGAGCCGCTTCGTGGTCGCGGCGGGCGGCGTCATCCTGATCCTGCTCGGTTTGCTGCCGAAGGTTGCCTTCATCAGCGCGTCGATCCCGAGCTATGTCGTCGGCGGTGCCGCCATCGTCATGTTCGGCATGGTCTCGGCGACGGGGGTGAAGATCCTGGCGAAGGTGGATTTCGTCGCCAACCGCCGCAACCTCTACATCGTCGCGGTCAGCGTCGGCCTCGCCATGGTGCCGGTCGTTGCCGACAACATCTTCGCCCAGCTTCCGGTCGCAGTCGGAAAGTTCCTGCACAGCGGCGTGCTCGTCGGCACGTTTGCGGCAGCACTCCTCAACATCCTCTTCAACGGCGTGCCCGCGAAAGAGCCTGAGGACAGCGAGCTGCAGAACCATACGCCGGCGACCGACCTCGCTTGAACAGCAACAAATATGAGTCCGGCGGCCCTCGCGCCGCCGGAGCCCCGAGCCGCGCAGCCCAAGAGGCCAAGCGGCCAGAATCCAAGAGGAATGCCATGAGGCGCTTTGAATACCATCGGGCGGACACGCTGGAGCACGCCTCCCGTCTTCTCACCGACCTCGGAGACGACACCTTTTTGTTCAACGGTGGTACGGACCTTCTGGTCGAAATCCGCGAACGGCTGCGCCGCGTACGCAACGTCGTCGACATCAAGCAGATCCCGGGCCTGTCAGACATCACCTATGACGAAACGCGCGGCCTGACTTTCGGCGCGCTGGTGACCGTGGGCCGGCTGGAGCGCCTGGCGCTGGTGCGTCAGCGCTACCCGAACCTGTATGCGGCCTTCGCCTCGCTCGGCTCCATCCAGGTGCGCAACCGTGCAACGGTGGTAGGCAATGTCTGTCGTGCCTCGCCGTCGGCCGATACGATCCCACCGCTGATTGCCGATGGCGCGTTCATCCACATCTACAGCCGCACCAACATGCGCGTCGTGCCGCTTGCCGAATTCTTCACCGGCCCCGGCAAGACGGTGCTGGCCAAGGGCGAGATCGTCACCGGCATCACCGTGCCGCCCGCCAGCGACAACTCCGGCAAGGCCTATCTCAAGCACGGCCGCCGCAAGGCAATGGAACTCTCCACCGTCGGCGTCGCTGTCAGCCTCACCATGGAAGATGGCCTTTGCAACGACATCCGCATCGCGCTCGGCGCGGTCGGTGCAACCGTGCTGCGCGCCCCCGAAGCCGAGGCCATGCTGCGCGGCACGTCGCTCGACGCGGCAACAGTCAAAAACGCCGCCAACAAGGCGATGGAAGAATGTACGCCGATCAGCAACGTGCGCGCCAGCGCCGATTACCGCCGCGACATGGTGGGTGTGCTGACCGGCCGCGCCATCAAACAGGCATTGGAGGCTTTCGCATGAAGCGGATCGTTGAACTCACCATCAATGACGAGCCGCGCGACATGACGGTGGATAGCTGCCGCTCGCTGCTCGATGCGCTGCGCGACGATGTCGGCCTGACCGGCACCAAGAAGGGCTGCGATGTCGGCGATTGCGGTGCCTGCACCGTCATCGTCGATGGCGAGCCGGTCAATGCCTGTCTGATGCTTGCAGTGGAGGCCGAAGGTCGCTCGGTCGAGACGGTGGAGGGGCTTCAGCCGGGCGTCGATACCCTGCATCCGTTGCAGGATGCCTTCATGCGCCACGGCGCCTCGCAATGCGGCTTCTGTACGCCGGGTATCCTGATGATGGCCAAGAAGCTGCTCGACGACAATCCGCGACCGACGGACGAGGACATCCGCTTCGGCCTTAGCGGCAATATCTGCCGCTGCACCGGCTACACCAAGATTTTCGACGCGATCAAATCCGCCGCGACCGAGATGGAGGCTGCAAGATCATGAATGTGACGACCCCGATCGAACAGCGCGATTTCAAGATCGTCGGCAAGAGCGTTCGCCGCGACGACGTGCTCGAAAAGGTGACGGGCGAGGCCGAGTATACCGGCGACGTCAAGCTGTCGGGCATGCTGCACGGCAAGATCAAGCGTTCTGCCGTCGCCCATGCGCGGATCAAGAGCATCGATGTCAGCAAGGCGCTCGCCTATCCCGGCGTCAAGGCGGTGCTGACCCATGAGAACGTGCCGCGCGTGCTGCATTACGGCTCGCCGCACCCGCGTTCGGCCTCCTGCACCAAGGACCAGTATATCCTCGACGACAAGGTGCGGTTCTGGGGCGAGGGCGTCGCCGCCGTCGCCGCCATCAGCGAGGAGATCGCCGACGAGGCGCTCGACCTGATCGAGGTCGAATACGAACCCTTGCCGGCCGTTTTCGAGCCGGAGGATGCAGCCCAGCCGGGTGCGCCGCTGATCCATGAGGTCGGGCCGGGCGGCAACCTGGTGATCGATCCGGTGCGCATCAATCGCGGCGATGTGGACGCAGCTTTTGCCGAGGCTGATTTCGTCCTCGAAGGCACCTTCTCCGGAGGGCGGCCGCATCCGGCCTATATGGAGCCGAATGTCTGCATTGCGGACTGGGACGGCTCCAACAAGCTGACCTTCTGGACCTCCACCCAGACCTCTTTCATGGTGCGCGGCATCCTTGCCGAAGTGCTCGGCCTGCCGCTCACCAAGGTCCGCGTACTCGTCGACCATATGGGCGGCGGCTTCGGGGCCAAGCAGGACCTGTTCCAGCACGAATTCCTGTGCGCGCTGCTCGCGAAGGAAACGCGCCGGCCGGTGAAGATGGAGTTCACCCGCCACGAGACCTTCGTTGCCGGCCGCTCGCGCCATCCCTGCAAGATCTGGCTGAAGCAAGGGTTCAAGAACGACGGCACGCTCGTCGCTCGTGACATGAAGCTGGTCTACGACTCCGGCGCTTATGGCTCGCATGGTCCGGGTGTCACCATCGTCGGCACGACGGCTGCCACCTCGCTCTATCGTTGCGAGAACGTGCGGCTGGAAGGGCGGTGCGTCTACACCAACACGCCGATCAACGGTGCCTTCCGCGGCTATGGCGTGGTGCAGAGCTACTATGCGCTCGACATCCAGATGGACGAGGCGGCCGAGCTGCTCGGAATGGACCCGGCGGAGCTGAAACTGAAGAACGTGGTCCGCGCCGGCGATATCGCGCCGTCGGGCCATCCGATCCTCGGCCACGGCCTGGAAATCTGCCTCCAGCACGGCATCGACGTGCTCGACTGGAAGAAGCTACGCAACCGCGACCGCATGCCGGATCCCAAGCAACCGCATATTCGAACCGGTTGGGGCATCGGCTGCGAAATGCACGGTTCTTCCGCCTATCCCGGCATCAAGGAACAGGGCAACGCCACGGTGAAGGTCAACGAGGACGGCACCGTAACGCTGCTTACCGGTGCCGCCGGCCTTGGCACCGGGGCGCACACCGCGCTGGCGCAGATCGTTGCCGAAGAACTCGGCGTACGCTTCGAGGATGTCGGCACGATCCATGGCGACACGGATGTGGTGCCGTGGGACATCGGCGCCTTTGCCAGCCACACGACCTATCTCGTCGGCACGGCCGCCAAGATGGCCGCCGGCAAGGTGCGCGCGGCTGTTTTCGATCGCGCGGCGATGAAGCTGCAGGTCTCTCCGGCCGAGATCGACCTTTCCGAAGGTAAGATCTTCGTCATCGGCGATCCAGGCCGCTGCATGACGGTCGCCGATGCGATGGGGCCGTCGCGTGGCATTCCCGCCGCCAACATCGTCGCGAACGGCACATACGAGCCGACGAAATCCTATTCCTTCGCCGCGCATTTCGCTGAGGTGCATGTCGATACGGGAACCGGCATTGTCGAGGTCAAGCGCGTCATACCCGTTCACGATGTCGGCCGGGTCATCCACCCGATCGCTGCGCAGGGCCAGATCGAGGGCGGAATCCAGCAAGGCATCGGCCACACGCTGACCGAAGACTACATCATCGACAAGAAGACCGGTCGGTCGCTCAACGCCGGTCTCGTCGATTACAAGATGCCGCTCTCCATGGACATGCCGGATATCGAGACGATCATTCTCGAGGCGGCACCCGATCCGGGTGGCCCCTGGGGCGCGAAGGGCGTGGGCGAGGATCCGATCATCGCCATCGGCCCGGCCATCGCCAATGCCATCCACGACGCCATCGGCGTCCGTTTCCGCCACTATCCGATCACCCCGGAAGACATCCTGAAAGCCTTGAGGGAGAAGGGCGCATGAACATGCAAGTCGAACCTGTGAGCCAAAAACTCCCTATAACGATCCTGACCGGCTTCCTCGGATCGGGAAAGACGACGCTGCTCAACTACATCCTCACCGAACGCCACGGCCACCGCATCGCGGTGATCGAGAACGAGTTCGGCGAAGTCGACGTCGACAGTGACCTGGTGCTCGCCTCCGACGAGGAAATCTTCCAGATGCAGAACGGCTGCATCTGCTGCTTCGTCGACGTGCGCAACGACCTCATTGACGTGATGAAGAAGCTTTTGAGCCACAAGGACAAGTTCGACCACATCATCGTCGAGACTTCGGGCCTGGCGGACCCGACCCCAGTCGCAACCGCCTTTTTCGTCGACCGCAGCGTCGCCGACGAGGTCGAGCTGGATGCCATAGTCACCCTGGTGGATGCCATGCATATCGACCAACACCTCTACGATCCGGTACTGGACGGCAGTGACAACCAGGCAGTCAACCAGATCGTGGCGGCCGACCGCATCATCGTCAACAAGATCGACCTTGCCGGCGAAGAGGCGCTAGGCTCGCTGCAGGCGTCGCTGCGCAAGCTCAACCAGACAGCGCCCATCCTGCGTTCCAGCTACGGTGTGGTCGATCTTTCCAACATCCTCGGCGTCAAAGGCTTCCGTCCCTCCTACGTCCGCGAGCGGGCGGAAATACTCGACATCGACATGGACAATGATCATGACGCGCATGGCCACCACGAATGCCACGATGCGGCCTGCGACCACCTCGACCATGACCACGGGCACCACCATGACCATGGTCAGGGCCACGCGCCTGCACCTGCCCTGCGCCCACACAGCCATGACGCAACAGTGAAGTCCCACTCCTTCGTCTACCCGCATTCTTTCGACGGCGAGAAGCTCGCCACTTTCCTGAAAGATTATCTCGGCGAGCGCGGCGACGACATCTTCCGCACCAAGGGGATCGTTTCGGTAGCCGATGACGAGCGCTTCTTCGTGCTCCAGGCAGTGCACAAACTGGTCGATTTCCGCCCGGACCACAGCTGGGGCGAGGACACGCGGAAGTCGAAGTTCGTCTTCATTGGCCGCAATCTCGACCGTGACGGCATAGACAGGAACCTGCGCGCATGCCTGGCGGCCTAGCAGCGCTTCTCCCGTCCTAATACGCCCGCTCAATTCCTGTGTCCAACACGCCCGCGCATTTTCCCGCGCGGGTGGCCGCCGCCGCTCGCTATAAAATATCGTTTAAAAAGAATTGGTTAGTGGCTTTTTCCGTTGACAGAAAGTCGGACTCATGGTTTCTTCAGAGTTGAGTAGAAGCGCCGACAATTGCTCACCGTCTGTTGGACGATGAGGCCGTGATGTCGATGCTCGCTACGGAAGAAACATCTGTCGGTTGCAGCCGCCCTGCGGCATCCGCACCGACTTTCCTTCCCTGTCATCGGCATTTCCTGAGATCGCGCATCCGTGCCGGCTTTTGGCAGGCATGGGGTCCATCGCGCGGCCCCGCATCGACCGGACCCTCTACGACAGGAGAATAAGGATGATCATTGATCTAAGCTGCTACCCCACCGATCTGGTGGACCTGGCTTGGCGCCACGACGGACCGCCGTTCACTGGCGACAAGCTTTTGAAGATGATGGACGGCCCGTATTATGTGAACGGCAAGCCGCGCCGCATCGACAAAGCCTTCATCCAGCCGCCGCAAGGCAACACCATCTACACCCATGAAGTCATGGACCTGGAAGGCAAGGCCGCCATCCGCCAGTACATGGCCTATACGGAAAAGATGGTGACGGAGCACCCCGACCGTTTCCTCGGCTGCTTTGTCTACAACCCGCGCTACGGCACGCAGAACGGCGCCGAGGAAATCGAACGCTACGCCAAGGAGTTCGATTTCAAGATGGTGCAACTGCAGGCGAACATGCACGCCTATCGCCCCGACCGCGCGCTCGACTGGCTGCGTCCGGCCCTGAAGAAGTGCGCCGAGCTCGGCCTGATGGTGAAGGTGCACACCGGCGACGGCCCGTACTCGATCCCGACGGAGTTCTATCCGATCATCCGCGAGTTCCCGGAAGTGAACTTCATCCTCGCGCATTTCGGCGTGCAGACCGGCGGTGTCTACGTGTTCGAGCCGATGCAGATGGCGCTCGACACGCCGAGCGTCTACGTCGAATCCGGCTGGTGCCTCCAGTCGCGCATCGTCGAATTCGCCAAGGTTCTGCCCAAGCACAAGATCCTGTTCGGCTCCGATACACCGCCGAACGAGCCGGGCATGTGGATCAACCTGCTGGAAGTCCTCTGCCACGAGCCACCGCAAGGCCTCAACCTCGATGAGGATACGCTGGAGGATTACCTCGGCAACAACACCGCCCGCATGATCGGCCTCGAGCCGACCAGGCCTCCGGCGAGCGTCGAGGAAGCCGAAGCGTATCTGCGCCAGCACGGCGTCGCGCTTGCCGCGTAAAACTGAACGGAGTGAACAATGATCATCGATACCCATCTTCACCCGACGAACCTCGTGGACGAGGCGTGGCGTCATACCGGTTCGCCCTTCACGGGTGAGCGCATGCTGAAACTGATGGACGGCCCCTACATGATCAACGGCAAGCCGCGCCGGATCGACATGGGCTTCATCCAGCCGCCACCGGGCAACACCGGCTACCGCGACGGCAACCGCAAGGGCCGCGACGGCATTCGCGACTACATGGCCTACTGCGCCGAGCTTTGCCAGACGTACCCGGACCGCTTCATCGGCAACTTCAACTACAACCCGCGCTGGGGACCTGAGAACGGCGCGGCGGAGCTGGAATTCCACGTCAAGGAATACGGCTTCAAAATGCTGAAGCTGCACGCCAACATGCACGGATATCGTCCCGACCGCGCGCTCGACTGGCTGCGGCCGGCGATGAAAAAGTGCGCCGAGCTCGGCGTGGTCGTGCTGATCCACACCGGCGACGGCCCGTACACGATCCCGACGATGTTCTACCCGATCATCCGCGAATTCCCGATGGTCAACTTCATCATCGGCCATTTCGGCATCCAGACGGGCGGCAACTACTCGTTCGAATCTTTCTGGATGGCGATGGATACGCCGAACGTCTATTGCGAATCCGGATGGTGCTTCCAGTCGCGCATTGTGGAGTTCGCCCAGCAACTGCCAAAGAACAAAATCGTCTTCGGCACGGACAGTCCGCCGAACGATCCGGGCATGTGGCTGCGCGAGCTGGAAGTGCTTTGCAAGGATCCCCCGCATGGCATCAACCTCTCCGAAGACGACCTGGAAGGCTACCTCGGAAACAACATCGCCAAGCTCGTCGGCATCGATCCTTCGCCGCCGCCGCGTGACGTGAAGGACGCCCAGGCACGCCTGAAGGACTCTTACGCCGGCGTCGATCGCGTCACCGGCAGGCATCTGGAATTCGCCTGATCTGACGACTGCGGCGCCCTTCGGGGCGCCGCTATCCACGCGCAGCAACCCGAGGCCGAGATATGACCCAGTACCACAGGCAAGACGTCCGCTGCTTCCTGGCCGACTACCGGGCACAGCATCCCGAGGACGTCATCACCATCGACCGGCCGGTCTCGGACGATCAGGACGCAACTGCTCTGATATGGAACCTTGCGGACAAGGGGCAGCATCCCATGCTGCATCTCAAGAATGTCAGCGGTATCGGCGCGGAAGTCGTCTGTAACATTTTTGCCTCGCGCGACCGCATCGCCCGTCTGCTCGGCACGACCGCCGACAAGCTGCACGAAGCCTACCAGGCCCTCTCCAACCGTCCGTTCACGCCGGAGATTCTGGAACGCGGCCCGATCACCGAGGAGATCATTTCCGGCGATGCCGTCGACCTGCATGCATTGCCGATGCTCAAGCATTTCGACACCGACCGTGCGAAGTACATTACGTCAGGCATCATCATAGGCGAGCACCCGGAAACCGGTGCTGGCAATCTCAGCTATCACCGCGCCATGATCCATTCGAAGAATTCGCTCGCGACCTCGCTACATTCGCGCGGCCATTTCTGGCGCCTGATGAACATGGCAAAGGAGAAGGGCGAGCCGATGCCGGTCGCCATGGTGATCGGCGGCCATCCGCTGTTCATGATCGCCGCCTCCGCCCGTCTTGCCTTCGGCGAGGACGAGCGCGATGTCGCCGGCGGCCTGATGGGCGAACCCCTGCAGGTGGTGCGCACCCCGAAATACGGCATCCGCGTGCCCGCCCATGCCGAGATCGTGCTGGAGGGCGTGCTGGATCCCGAGGCCCATGTGGAGGAGGGGCCGTTCGGCGAGTTCACCGGTTATTCCTCCGACCGTTCGACCAACAACCTCTTCACCGTGGAAACCATCATGCGCCGGCGTGATCCGATCCTCGTTTCCGTTGCCGGTGGCAATTCGGCCGAGCATCTTAATCTCGGCCGCGTACCGCGCGAGGCAGAGGTAGTGGAAAAGCTGAAGGCGCGTTTCCCCTCGATCACCGCCGTGCACTACCCGTCCTCTGGCACCCATTTCCACGCCTATATCGCGATGAACCAGACGCGCGAGGGCGAGGCGCGGCAGGTCATGCTCGGCCTGCTCGGCTGGGACCAATACCTCAAGACCGTCGTGGTTGTGGACGCCGATGTCGACATCACCCGCGATAGCGAAGTGCTCTGGGCGCTTGCCACCCATTTCCAGCCGCACAAGGATGTAGTGATCATCGAGGGCCTGCCGGGCAACGCGCTCGATCCTTCGGCGAGCGGCATCGGCACGACCTCGCGCATGGGCCTCGATGCGACACGCGGCCCGAACTTCCACGGCGTTCGCGCCCGCATCAGCGACGAGGCCTCCGCCCGCGCTGCCGCACTCCTCAAAAGCGTGGGATAGGTCATGACGACGCGGCCAAGACGCATGATCGTCGGCATTTCGGGCGCTTCCGGCATGGTCTACGGCAAGCGTATCCTCGAAGTGCTGCGCGACCTCGAGATCGAGACGCACCTGATCATGTCGCGCGCCGCCTGCATCACGCTCGCGGCCGAGGTGGATTTCACCAAGCAGGATCTGGAAGCGCTGGCGACGACCACCCATTCCAACAAGGATATCGGCGCGGTCTGTTCCTCCGGTTCCTACAAGACACTCGGCATGATCGTCGCCCCTTGTTCGGTGAAGACCATGGCGGAAATTGCAACGGGCACGACTGACAACCTCCTCTCCCGCGCCGCCGACGTAGTGCTGAAGGAGCGCCGCCGCCTCGTCTTGATGTTGCGCGAGACACCGCTGCATCTCGGCCATATCCGCAACATGGCGCAGGTCACCGAAATGGGCGGCATCATCTATCCGCCGGTTCCGGCCTTCTACGCCAAGCCGCAGAGCCTTGAAGAGATGGTCGACCATACCGTCGGCCGGGTGCTCGACCTCTTCGATCTCGACCCCGGCATCGTACGCCGCTGGCAGGGAACGCAGGGAGGGGAATGATATGGCTACCCGCATTGCCAGCGAGCTGAAAACGCTCGCGCCAGAACCCAGCGCCGCCTTTCTCTCGGATGATGCCATGGATGTACTGGCGTTCGCCGCTGAGGCGCTCGAACAGGGCCAAGACGCAGCCCTGGTCACGCTCGTTGAAATCCACGGCGGCGCTGCCCGCGCCATCGGCGCGCAGATGGCGGTGCGCGATGACGGCCTTTATTGCGGTTTCGTCTCCGGCGGCTGCACCGAAGCGGCCGTGGCCGCTGACGCCGTAACAGCTCTCCAGAAAGGTAACGATCGCAAGCTTCGCCTCGGCGAAGGCTCGCCCTTCTTCGACATCGTGCTGCCCTGCGGCGGCGGCATCACGCTGGCTACCCACGTCCTGCGAGATGCCATCGCGCTCCGCCACATGCTTGCAACGCTGCACCGCCGCGCACCCGGGCGCCTCCGGTACCATCCTGGCAGGCAGGCTCTTTTCTTCGAGCCAGGGGAGGGCTTGAGTGGCTGGGAGGGAGAGGAATTTGTGCGCGTCTACCACCCGCGGCAGCGGATGCTTCTTGCCGGCACGCCCCTGGAGGCTGGAGTGGTGGCGCGTGTGGCGGAAGTATCCGGTTTTGAGATCGTCAAGGTCGAACGGGGCCAAGCTCCATCGCCGGACCAGCTGGACGCGGACACGGCAGTCGTGCTCCTCTTCCATGACATCGACCGTGAATTGCCGCTGCTCGAGGCCGCGCTCGCCTCACCCGCCTTCTACATCGGCGCTCTGGGAAGCCGCCGTACCCACGCAAAACGTTGTGAGACCTTGCGCGAGCGCGGTCACGGCGAAGCCACGCTTGCCCGGATCAAGGCGCCTATCGGTATCTTCGACAAGGCGACAGATGCAAACTCGCTTGCCCTTTCGGTGGTCGCCGACCTCGCGCGGGCAAGATTGTTCCACATCAAGGGCAAGATCCCGACCGACCCGACGGTCGCCCGGACGCTTGCGCTCAACACCATCAACAACTGCTTAGACCCCGTCCACACACGTGGACGCATCACAAATGCGGTGGTCGACTAGCGATACGTCCGGGCTTTCCGCGGGCCGCAAGCCTCCCAGCTTGTCCAGCGTGTTCCCAAAGCCCGGCGTAGGCCGGCGACGCATTCGGGGGCTCCCACAAGGCTTCCTTGCGTCGCCGGCTCCTTATCCTGCCCTGCCTGCAGTCACAGCCAATCGTTTTGAAAGGCGAACCGATGAAGAGCGTTTCCACGCTACGAGCGAACGGCAGTATCCAAGGTGCCTGTCCTGAAGGGGCGGAGCTGTCCTTCTCAAATCGCATCGAACTGACATCTCGCGCGCTGATCAGGGATGAGCGCGGCAGCGTCCTGCTGGTCAGGTCCAAGAATTCGGCCGACTGTCTATGGCAGATGCCTGGTCGCCAGATAGGGCACGGAGAAAGCTGCGCCATGTCGATTGTTCGATGCCTTCACGACGATCTGGGAATCCTGGCATGGCCAGTCTCGGCAGTTTTCATAAATGACCAGTTCGACAACGTTGCCGGCCACCACACACTTTCGATCACCTATGCGGTTTCCATACTCTCCGGAGAACCGCGTGTGACAGCCTCTGGGCAATTGGATGAGGCGCGATGGTTTGGTCAACCGCCCGAAGGTGTCGCCGAAGAGACTGTCTGCGCGCTGGGGAGTCGTGACATCGTAATGTTCAGAGCGTCCTGACAGGTCGAGGCCAGCCTTAGGCTCAACGAAAACCATGTGACGACGCCTGGATCGTACACCTAAGTGTGACCGAGCGTGCTTGCGCCAGCATTTTCGGTTTGCATCGCCGCCACGAAGGCCGCTTTCAAATGTTCTGCTGCCGGCGACAGGCTGTGATGGCGCCGCTGCAACAGGGAGACATTGCGCATTACGGTCGGGTCGACGAGATCCACGGTGGTTACGCGCACCGCTGACGCCAGTTGGCTGGAATTCTCCGGCAACACGGCCACGCCCATGCCGGCGGAGATCATGCTGATGGCGGTGGTCGAGAAGCGCACTTCGTATTTTGGCTGGAAATTGGGCACAACACGGATCAGGTTGTGCTCGACAATGCTCCGAAGCGGATTCGCGGCTGCGAGTGTAATGAGAGTCTCGTCCTTCAACTCGGCCCAGCGCACGGATTTTTGCCTGGCGAAACGATGGTCTTCCCGGCAGACCAGCATGAGCTTGTCGCGCATGAGAGGCGTAGCGGTGATTTCGGGATCGTCTTCCGAGAGCGTGCCGATGGCGATATCGACCTCGTTACGCTTGAGCGCCGGGCTGATTGCCTCTTCCGGCATGTCGCGGATGCTGACCAGGATTTCGGGATGCATGCTCACGAACGCTGCGATGATAGGCGGCACAATGGTGGCAGCGAGCACGATTGCGGCAGCGATTGTCACCTGGCCGCGCTTCAACGAGGCGTTGTCGCGCATGTCGCCAACCGCAAGCTCCAGGTCTTTCAGTATCTTGCGGGCCTGCGGCAGGAACTCCTGGCCCACGAGGGTGAGCGAAACCATGCGGGTGTGGCGGTCAAACAGGCGGACGCCGATCTCCGATTCCAGGTCTCGAATGACTATGCTGACGGCCGACTGCGTAAGGTGGAGGCTTCGGGCGGCAAGATTGAATTGGCCGAGTTCGGCCACGGCGATGAAGGCCCTGAGTTGCCGCAGCGTTATGTTCATTTAGAGCCACTCACCTTTCGGGACTCGGAGGGTCCGCTACCCATGTCGAATGGTTTGTTGTCACCGAACGATGTCATAGCCCTCCTGTCTAGCTGGCATGTGTCGGTAGTACTACATTCGCCGTCTCGCCGGCCATCAGCAGGCCAAGTTCGTCAAGGCGGGTGCGGTCCGGCGGCAGTTCGCCGAGGAGTTCGCCGTGGAACATCACGAGGATGCGATCGCAGATCGCGAAGAGTTCCTCGAGTTCAGTGGAGATGAGCAGAATGGCGCGGCCGTTGTCGCGCTGTTTCAGCATCTCCTCCATCACGAATTCCATGGCGCCGATATCGATGCCTCGGGCGAGCTGGTTGACGAGGATGAAATCCGGGTTGCGGGCAAGTTCGCGCGCTACCACCAGCTTCTGCTGGTTGCCGCCAGAGAGCGCGCCGATCGGCTGATCCTCGTCGCGGCTTTTTATGCGAAACCGCTTGATGAGATCGCGAGTGTGTTCGCCGATGACCCCACGGTTCAACATACCGTGGCTGGCGAAAGGCTTCTGATCGTAGCGCTGGAGGATTGTGTTTTCGCTGAGCGACATCGAGGCCACGATGCCGTGTTTGTGCCGGTCCTCTGGGATGTGTGAGAAGCTGCTGGCATTGATGCGGGCCGGGTCGAGGCCGGTAATGTCCTTGCCGTTCAGCATCACGCGGCCGCTGTCGACCGGCAACAGACCGGAAAGCGCTAACGACAGTTCCGTCTGACCGTTGCCGGACACGCCGGCAATGCCGACGATCTCGCCGGAGCGCACGTTCAGGCTTACGCCGCGCACGGCGGGAAGGCCGGTCTCGGCGCGGCAGGTGAGGTTGTCGACCGACAGCACAATGTGGCCGGGCGGTTCGGGGCTACGCGGCAGCTCCATGCGCACGTCGCGGCCGACCATCATGCGGGCAAGCTCGCGCGCATTCGTCTCGCCGACATTGACCGTGTGCACGACACGCCCATCGCGCATGACGCTGATGCGATTGCTGACGCGCATCACCTCATCGAGCTTGTGCGAGATGAAGACGACCGTCTTGCCGTCCTTGGCGAGGTCTCCCATCAACGAAAGCAGGCGGTCGGTCTCCTGTGGGGTGAGCACGGCTGTCGGCTCGTCGAGGATGAGCAGGTCGATGCCGTGGAACAGGACTTTCAGGATTTCCACTCTCTGCTGCTCGCCGACCGAAAGGTCTTCGATGACGGCGTCCGGACGCACGTCGAGGGCGTAGCGATCCGAAAGCTCGCGGATTTTTGCGTGGACCTCGTCCATGTCGTTAATGACACGCAACGGAGATCCCTGGCCGAGAATGTAGTTTTCCGCCACCGTCAGGTTCGGCACGAGCATGAAATGCTGGTGCACCATGCCGATGCGCTGGCGGATCGCCTCGCGCGGGCTGTCAAAGCGAACTAACTGGCCCTTGAAGACGATCTCGCCTTCGTCGGGCCGAACCATCCCGCAGATCATGCTCATCAGAACGCTCTTGCCCGCACCGTTCTCGCCAAGCAGCGAGTGGATCTCGCCCTCCTCGATTTCCAGTGACACGCCATCGCTGGCAACGATCGGCCCGAAGCGCTTGCGGATGTTCTCGACGCGCAGGAAGGGTTTCTGAGACATATCCGTCACCTCATCTCGTAGGGCTGGCCGAGTTTGCTGGGCGCAGCGCCTTTGCCACGGACCACGACGAGCGTGACGATCGTCATGATGTAGGGAAGCGCCTGCAGCAGCTGATAGGGCACAACGATGGATGCCTGCGCCTGGAGCATCAGCTGCAGCGCGTAGAACAGGCCGAAGAGCAGCGAGACGAAGAACGCTCCCATCGGCGACCAGCGTGCAAAGACGACCACGGCGAGCGCGATGAAGCCGCGGCCGGAGGTGATGCCCTCGACGAACTGATTGGAATGCCCGAGCGTCAGGAAGGCCCCGCCGAGGCCAGCGAGCCCAGTGCCGACCAGCACCGCGGCATAGCGGTAGCTCGCAACATTGCGACCGGCGACGTCGACGGCTTTGGGGTGTTCGCCGACGGCGCGCAGCGTCAGGCCGAAGGACGTGCGGAAGAGCACAAGGCTGGCCAGGATCGTGACGAGGATCGTCGAATAGACGATGAGGTTCTGCCGGAAGAAGGCTTCGCCAAGAAAGGGGATATCGCTCAGGAAGGGGATTTGCACGGGCTGCGCGATCTCGATGCCCTTGCCGGTCGAGACGTAATAGGTACGGAACAGGAATGCTGTGAGGCCCATGCCGAGCAGGTTCAGCGCCGCACCCACAACGATTTGGTCCGCCTTGATGGTGATCGTAAAGAAGGCAAAGATTACCCCGAACAGCATGCCGCCCGCGATGCCGGCCAGTAAGCCAAGCGGGATACTGCCGGTGGCGAAGGCTGCAGCGAAGCCGCAGAAGGCACCGACGAGCATGGTGCCTTCCAGCCCGATATTGAGCACGCCCGCTCGCTCGGAAAATATTTCGCCGATCGAGGCGAAGATCAGGGGCGTCGCAAGCCTCCAGGCGGCGCCGGCAAGCGTCGCGAGAAAGGTGAGAAACATCATGTCGTCCATGGAGATACCCCTCAGGAAGGTCGCCTAGAGCAATTCCGGCAAGGTGCGCGAAGTGGTCCTGCCCGGGAATTGCGCAAATGCTCCAAAGTTTTGTTTTCCCTCAGGGCTCAGTCGCCTTGCGGGAGTTTCCATTCTTCAAGCCACGATCCTGCGGATGTCGCGCAGCCTGGTGAAGGCGACGACCGAGAGAATGACGATACCCTGTATGATCAGAACGAGGACCTGCGGCACCTGCGAGGTGATTTGCAGCACCTCCGAGCCGGAGCGAAGAGTCGCGAAGAGCCCGCCCGAAACGATCGCCGCCAGGGGGTTGTTGCCGGCAAGCAGCGCGACCGCGATGCCTTCGAAACCGTAGCCCGGCGAAATGTTCTGGTAGAGGCGGTGCGTGACACCCGCCACTTCGAAGGCGCCGGCCAGCCCCGCCATTGCACCGGAAATGCACATTGCGATCATCACGTTGCGGGCGACCTGCATACCGGCATAGCGGGCTGCGTATGGATTGAGACCAACGACGCGGAGTGCAAAGCCGCGGCTGCTGCGCTGCAAGAAGATGTAGAGCGCGACTGCCAAAACGACGGCGACGATGATACCGATATGGAGGCGCATGTCGGAGACGATGCGTGGCGTCCAGGCTTCGCGGATAAGTCGGGCAGATTGAGGATAGGCAGCACTTGCATCGCGCATAGGGCCGGTGACGAGATAGCTCGTCAGGATCAGCGCGATGTAGTTGAGCATGATCGTTGTGACGATCTCGCTCGCCTGGAAGCGTACTTTGAGATAGCCGGCAACGCCTGCCCAAGCGGCACCCGCCAAGGCGCCGGCCAGCATGACAAGCGGCGCATGCACCCAGACGGAAAGCCCGTCAAAACTGGTGCCGACCAACGTGGCGGCAATCGCGCCAGCATAGAGCTGGCCCTCGGCGCCGATGTTCCAGATCGAACAGCGGAAGGCGACGCAGAGGCCGGCGCCGATAAGGATCAGCGGCGTCGCCTTCAGCAGGATTTCGCCAACCGAGCGCATGTCCTGAAAGGAGCCAAAGATCATCACCGTGACCACGTCGCTCCCATTGAAGCCGTTCAGCCACAAAAGGGCCGCGCCGCAGGCAAGCGCGACAAGGACAGCTGCGGCCGGCGTCACGGCGTTTATCACGGCTTGCCTGAGCGTTCGGCCGAAAGCTTGGGCTGCTTGAGGATACACGTTCTCACGCACTCCCTGGTTTACCTGTTCCATGGGTCCGGTCCGAATGTTGGTATGAGGCGTAGCAAGGCGCTGCGGCCGAAGGGCCGGCCGCAGCGCTCGCCAGTCACTGGGCGTCGGTCTTGATCTCACCGGCAGCGATTTTGGCGCTGATCGCCATCACCTGGGCGCGGATATCTTCGGGCACGGAGACCGGGCCGTCATCGCGGAAGGTGAATGAGATGACTTTCGGATCCTTCAGGCCAAAGATGATGTTTTCCTTAGGCGGGCTGCCGTCTTTTATCGAGCGCACGACTTCCACCACGCCCTGGGCGTAATCGGCAACGTAGAGGCCGAGAATGTTGTTGGGTGCGACCTGGGTAAAGTCGCTGAAGATCGAAAAAGAGCGCACAGCCGACCCGGATTCCGAGATCGCCTGATAGCCGCCGACGGTTGCACCCGAAGCATTCGGCACGACGAAATCCGCACCCTGCGAAATCATGCTCAAGGCTGCTTCCTTGGCAGCGGTCGTATCGGTGAAGTTGCCGATATAGGCCTCGCTGATAGGGAATTCCGGATTGACGCTCTTGGCGCCGTTCTTGAAGCCGACAAAGGCCTGCTGGATCGGCGGGATTTCCATGCCGCCGACGAGGCCGGCCTTTTTGCCCATCTTAGCTGCGATGACGCCCATGAGGTAGAAGGGCTGGCTCGTATCGGTGTTGAGGCCGATGACATTGCCTTCGTGAATGCTGCTCGACGAGATCAGGAAATAGGTGTCGGGATAATCGAGCGCGACTTCCAGTGCGGCGTCCTGGAATTCGAAGCCATGGCCGAGGATGACCTTGTAGCCCTGGCTGGCATAGTCGCGGAACGCCTTTTCGAACGAGGCCGGATTCTGTTGCAACTCGACATAGCTGATCTTGGCACCGAGCTGTTCTTCGACGCCCTTCAGCGCATTGAAGCCGATCCGGTTCCATCCCTCTTCCGAAACGCTGCCGGGCACGAGAAGGCCCATCTTGAAGTCTTCGGCCTGTGCCATCGCCGGAATGGACACGGCGATGGTCAGCGCCGCCACTCCTTCCACGAACGTTCTGCGTGAAAGTCTCATTGCTCTTCCTCCCATTTGATAATTTCCCAGGGACCGCGCTTATTTCGCGCGTGTCTGGATCTCGCCCGCAACGATCTTCGCACTCACTTCTTCCAGGTGATTGCGCAGGTCTTGCGGTATCGATCTGGCGGCTTCGTCATTGAAGGTGAACTTGATGACGTCCTTATCCTTCAGGCCGAAATCGACATTGCTTTGCGGCACGGCGCCGTCCCGAATGCCCGAGACGATGCGTACGATGCCTTGACCGTAATCGGCGATGAACGTGCCGACGATGTTCTTGGGGGCGACCTCGGTGTGGTCGCTATAGACGCTAAAGGTGCCGGACTGCGTGCCTGATTCCTGCGCGGCGTGGATGACGCCCAGTCCTGCGTCGTTCGCATTGGGAACGACGAAATCGGCGCCCTGGGCCATCATGTTCACTGCGGCTTCCTTGGCGGCGCTCGCATCGGTGAAGCTGTTGATGAAAACCGTGGACACGGGGAAGTCCGGGTTCACGCTCTCGGCACCTTTCCGAAAGCCCTCGAAGGCATGCGCGATGGGCGGAATTTCCATGCCACCGATAAGGCCCGCGCCCTTACCCATCTTCGCGGCGATCACACCCATGAGGTAGAAGGGCTGGCTGGCATCGGTATTGAGGCCGATGACTTTCCCTTCATGTACGCTGCTCGACGAGATGAGGAAAACGGTGTCGGGGAAATCCTCAGCCGTCGTGAGGGCGGCGTCCTGGAACTGGAAGCCATGGCCCAGAACGACCTGATAGCCCTGGCTCGCATAGTCGCGGAACGCCTTTTCGAAGGCGGCTGGGTTCTCGGCCATCTCGACATAGCTGATCTTGGCGCCGAGCTCCTTTTCCACTCGCTTCAGCGCGTCATAGGCGATCCGGTTCCAGCCTTCCTCCGCGATACTGCCGGGCACCAAGAGGCCCATCTTGAAATCTTCAGCATAGGCATGGCCAAGCCAGATCATGCCGGCAAAGGCTGACCCGAGAGTGGAGGCAAGCAGCGAACGACGTGAAAATGCAGTGCTCTTCATCCAATACTCCCATTAGATTGAAGTCCAATCCCCCGGAGTTGCTGCTCGGCTTATGCGTCCTCCTTCAAGCGAACGGTGCCGGTCGTGCTCTGTGAGACGAGACGACCCTTCGAGAAGACGAAGGCCCGGTCAGGCCCGCCAGCAACCAGCGTATCGGTATCGACGCAGTCGGTGACGACGAAGTCTGCGCGGGCGCCAGCCTTGAGGCCGTGCTCCTTGCCGAGGCCCATCAGGCGGGCAGGCGCTGTCGTGATCATGCGGTGGGCGGCAGCGAGTTCATCGCCCCGAAGATGGCCGGCGAGCAGTGTCCAGCGCGCGATCTCCAGCATGTCGCCCGAACCGGTCGGCACGAAGGGGTCCTGGATGTTGTCCGACGCTGTGGCGATGGTGACGCCGGCACGATAGAGCTCGGCTACACGCGTCAGGCCGCGCGGCGGCAACATCTCGGCGTCGCGGCCTTGCAGGTAGAGGTTCGCCGCCGGCAATGTGACGACGCCGACATCAAGCGCCAGAAGACGTTCAGCGACATGCTGGAATTCCTTGCGGGGTAGGGCACTCAGCACGGAGACGTGGCTGAATACGGTGCGGCCCTGCATGCCGAAGCGCTCGACCCGCTCGAGAGCTGCATCAAGCAGATGCACATCGGCCTTGAGGTGTTCATCGAGATGCAGATCGACCGGTTTTCCCGCCTTCACGGCGGCGGAAAACAACATGTCGAGGTAACGTGGTGGGTCTTCCGAGACAGCAGGTGTGCCACCCACTGCATCGGCGAGTGCCACCGCACCGTCGATTTTCTCAGTCAGCCAGTCGAAGTCCTGGCTGGGATGCGGTGTCATGAAGGCCACGAGTTGGAGAACAATGTCGTCTCTTACTTCGTCGCGGACACCTGCGAGCGTCTCGATGCCATGGAAGCCCGCATCCTTGTCGATGTTGACGTGGCTGCGAATGGCGGTCGTGCCGCGGGAAAGACACCGCCTGATGGTGCGCATCGCCCGCTTATGGATGTCATCGGGACCGGCGGTTCGGGCATATTTGGCGAATGCCTCGCGGGCGCCTTGGAGCGTGCCGGAAGGATTGGGGGTAAAGCGCAGCACTCCGGTCTTGTCGAGGTGCTGGTGCACATCGATGAAACCTGACGAAACCAGCATGCCTGTAATGTCGACGCAGGCGCTGCAGGACCTGGTGTCCAGGGACGGCCCGATTGCGACAAAGCGCCCATCCGCCCCGACTATGATGTCGCTGACCGCTTGCGAGCCGTCCGCCTGAATGACAGCTCCCCCGGTGAGTGCAAAGGGCTGTCCAGAGACGAGGTCTGCTATGGATGCAGTTGGAATATCGCGCACAGCTTGTTCCCGCATTCTTGTTATGACGGAAAGAGAGCACGGGCGATTAATTTAGACAAATTTATTATTTCAATCATTTGATGACCAAAAGATAATAATCGGTCGCTCGCAAATGGCCGGTTCAGCAAGCCGATTTTGTCGAAGGCGACCATTCCCGAAAGGGGCGAAAACTCCGACGGCATCTGCCTCGAAATCACGGAAAGCATCACCATTTTGGCTCACGCCTTCGTGTTTGAATGTCAACGCCATCAGCCTGCTGCCCGACCTGGAACTGGCATAGACGTCTACTGCCGCTATACAGGGCGGGCGGACCCAAGAAAAATCACCAACCGCCCGGCGTCGTTGCGCGACATATCCTGGCTGGATCCCGTGCAGGTTCATGTCATCGATCAGCTGCAGGCGTAGCCGACTGATCGGAGCACAGGATGTCTCACCGCGCCCATCCCGCGCAGCGGGGCCGGTCCGCCCTGGGTGGGCAGGATTCTATCAGCGATGTGGTGCGGTGGCCGAGGCCGGAACGGGCACTCCGTGCCCGCACAACTCTGGTGCCAGGACCTAACCTAGCATCGGCGGGATTCCGATCGGCGCGGCCTCCTGGATGGCTGCCGCAATGGCAAGGACTGCAGGTTCGCTCAACCGTGGGCCGACAATCTGCAGGCCGACGGGTAGGCCCGAGCGGCTGAGCCCCACGGGAACCGAAACGGAGACCAGGCTGACCAATGTGATGAGAAAGCAAGGCGCCATCCAATCCGTATAGCTGGCCAGCTTCCGACCACCGATTTCGGTCGGAAAGTTCTGCGTCACCGGAAACGGTTCTACAGGCGAGGTCGGTGTGATCAGGAAATCATAAACGTTGAACAGCTCGCGAAAACGCTTCAGCGCGACGTCACGCGCATGTTGCGCCCGGGCGAGATCCAGAACAGATTGCCCTAATCCTAGCTTGACGTTTCCGGCAAGATTGGGATCGACCTGGTCCACCTGGTCCATCTGGTCCATCTGGTCCATCTGGTCAAGACGGTCTAGCTGTTGCTCCACCATCCACTGCGCGCGGAGGACCCGATAGATATCTATCGCTTCGGGCACGCTGAATCCGCACTCCTCGACGTATCCGCCTGCCTCGGACAGTAAAGCGGCAGCGGAGCGGCAGAGGCGGTCGATCTCCGGCTCGACACCAATGCCAGCCAGATCGGGCGCAAAAGCAAATTTCTTGCCCTTAGGACCGCCTGAGCGGCGCATAGCGTCGAGTGCGCTGTCCCATGGTGCAGGGATCGATATCGGCCAGGTACCGTCGAATCCCGTCATGCCGTCCAGCATAAGCGCGGCATCTTCTGCTGTTCTGGCGAGCGGTCCATGGACCTGGCCAGGGTCCCAGGACGCGACCATTGGTGCGTTGGGGATCAGGCCAGGTGTCGTGCGCAACCCGACAACCCCGCAGAATGATGCCGGCATGCGCAGCGAGCAGCCGAAGTCGGTGCCGTGACCGATTGGCACCATTCCGGAAGCCACTGCGACGGCGGAGCCCCCGGAAGATCCCGCCGGGCTCAACTCCGTGTTCCAGGGATTGCGTGTAGCACCAAAAACCGAATTTACGGTGTTGGCGCCGGCCGCGAATTCAGGCGTGCTCGTTTTTCCAAGGATAATGGCTCCGGCCTTTCTGAGACGGCTTACAGCCTCGCAGTCGGCATCAGGAACATTTTCGCGATAAAGCGGGGAAGCGTAAGTCGTCCGGATGCCCGCGGTTTCGGAGATGTCCTTGATGACGATGGGGAGCCCGTGTAGCGGCCCGACCCGATCCCCCCTTGCCAGCGCGCTGTCTGCCTGCTTGGCCGCGTCCAGGGCCGCTTCGTCTGCAAGCGTGACAATTGCGTTCAGCACAGGGTTGAAGCGCTCGATCTGCGCGATGCATGAGCTCACGAGCTCGACCGAACTCACTTCGCGAGAAGCGATGAGCTGGCGCAATTCAACAGCCGGCATTGCCGAGAGGATTGGGTCGGACGCCATTGGAGCTATTCTCCGAGGTCGACGATAGCGATGGTCGGGCCACCGCCGTGCGGCCCCTGGTGCATGGCATCGACCGAGACGAACACGGCGGGGTCGCCGATCGCTGCTGCGGCGACCCCGCCGACAGCCGCCTTGGCATGGTGGTGATGATGGACATCTGAATCGTCCAGCATGATTTGGCGGCGATTGCGCAGCGTGCCACGCCTGTCCGCTTCGCATTTCATGAAGCAGTTGACGAGGCGGCCGTTGAGATCTTCCGGGCGCGGGCGTTCGGGAAGTTCCAGACCAGCGTTCCGGATTACATCGTAGATGCCGTCGATATCGAGCGCGTCCCTCATCACGGCATGGCCGATCCGGTAGCGGCCGCCGGCACCATCGCGATTGCCCATAAGGACGATTTGTGCCTGATCGAGTTCCACGCCCGACGAGCAGGACGCAACCGAGGAATAGAGGTCGAGGTTACGGCAGATTTCCTCTGCCTTTGGCATACTGATCTCACCGAGTGCGACCGCGATGCCGAGTCCTGTGGTGCCGTTCGAAACGCCCATGGAATCGTGCACTTCGCAAGCCACCGTGTGCCCGCGACCTTCGGCTGCCTGGACCGATTCAATGGTCAGGAGCGGCGTTTTGGTCTGCACATAGTGGACGTCGGCCGGATCTTCGATACCGGCACCTTCATCGCGGCGCGGACGCCCTCGGCTACCTTCTCCACCATGGCGATGCGACCGATATCCTCGGGCAGGATTTCCGGGCTCAACGCCCGACCGACGACGCGCCGCGAAATGCCCTTCGTGCCGGTCTGATCATTCCGCGAGAAATCGGTTGCATGCGGCGTGATGAACATTCTGGTCAACAACGCAGGAATCTACAACGAGACAAAGCTTATCGACGCCCCAGAGGGGGTCTGGCGCAAAACATTCGAGATCAACCTCTTTGGCCCGATTCATTGCATGCAGGTGTTTGGCCGCGCAATGGTCTCCTCAGGATGGGGACGTATCATCAACCTAGGTTCATTGGTCAGCGCCACGGCATTTGGGAGTGACATGGCGTATGTGGCGAGCAAGACAGCAATAGTCGGCCTTACCAGATCCGCAGCTGCGGAGATCGCCTGCAAAGGGGTAACGGTCAACACCATCTGTCCAGGCAACATTCTAACCGACATGCTGCGAGATCTTGGAACGAAGGTCGAGACCCGTGACGGCCTCGAGCCTGGCGCCTTTATTGGCAATCGTGCCTCGTCGATACCTGCAAAGCGACTTGGGGAACCGGACGACATCGCTGCCATGGCCGCTTTCCTTTGCCGTGACGATGCAGGTTACGTCAACGGCCAGTCGCTGCACGTGAACGGCGGACTGTTTTTCAATTCCTGACTCCCTAGCGGCATCGGCAGCGAGCGACGGATCCACCGCGACCGCGCACTGCCAAACGAAACGCATCGTCCGGGCGGCTCTCGCTGGACAGCGGAGAACTTGCAGTTATGACCAGGAATTGGAGCGCTATTGGATCGGCCCGCGATCAACTAGCGACCGCCTCGAAGGACGGTCGCTACGTACTTCGCAATGTGCGCGTCAGCCCATCCCTTTGTGCGACCGACTTGAAGGCTGCGGCGGAGGCTGAACTGGTCGCCGTCGACATGCTTGTCGAGAACGGAAAACTGTCAGCAGTCACGCCGAAGGAGGCCGGCCTCGTGTTCGGCGACGCGCGCTGTATCGAAGCCGGCGGTCGCCTTGTGCTGCCGGGCTTCGTGGATTGTCACACCCATCTCGACAAAGGGCACATCTCGCCTCGCACGCCGGGCGCGGATGGTTCCTTTGCTGGTGCCATGTCCTCGACCATTGCCGATCGCATCGCCCATTGGACAGCTGACGACCTCAGGGCCAGGATGGATTTTGCACTCCGTTGTGCTCATCACTACGGCACGGTCGCCCTGCGCACACATCTCGACTCGCAGCCGAACCAGGATGCCATCTCATGGCCTGTTTTCGCGGAGTTACGGTCCGAGTGGCGGGGGCGGATTGACCTACAGGCGGCATGCCTGGTCGGCATCGACTTCGCGCGTGACGAGGATGCGCTCGAAGCCATGGCGTACCGCGTCGCCGCGGCCGGCGGCGTGCTGGGGGCGGTTGCCTTCATGGTGCCGGACATTGATCCACTGCTGGAGCGCATGTTCGTCGCAGCAAAACGGCACGGGCTCGATCTTGATTTCCATGCTGACGAAACCGCCGATCCCACGGCGAATGCGCTGCGGCGGATCGCCGAGACCTCGCTGCGGACGCGCTTCGAAGGTAAGGTTCTCGTTGGCCATTGCTGCTCGCTTGCCCGGCAGGAGCACCAATCGATCGATGAAACGCTGGACGCGGTTGCGGCCGCCGGCCTTGCCGTCGTTTCTCTACCGATGTGCAATCTCTACCTGCAGGATCGTCGCCACGACGCCACCACACCTCGCTGGCGCGGCGTCACGCTTGTGCATGAAATGAGACTTCCTGTGTCAACCACTGGTGAGAATGGCGCGAGCGGCGGGATGTTTTTGGGGGTCGTAGGGCACGGCGTTTTGCCATGCTCTCCAAAGGATACGCAGCCACGCGCGAGCGAGTATTCGTACCGCATGAGGGTGTCTGCATCCACGCTGACGGGCCTTGCGATAGACGTTGGCAGCCCATGGGCTGGCATGCCGGGAGTTGTCAGCGAAGCAGGTGATGGCAGTACGCAGCCGTTTGTTGCAGGCCCATCGCCAACCGACGCCGCGGGATCGTCCGCTTTGATAGGTGACGGGGGCGACGCCGGCCTCAGCGGCGAGGTGATCCTCGCTTTGGAAGCGGGCGCGCACATCGCCCAGTTCGGCGGTGATCTGGGCGGCGCAGATTTTTCCGGCACGCGGAAACGACATGACGATGCGTCCCTCCGGCAGCTGAGCAACGGCATGCTCGATACGGCCGGAGAGCTTGGCGATCTGGCTGACGAGGCTCTCGAGAATGTTGGCGATGGCGTTCACGAGTTCGCCCTTGGCGTCGGCCTCGGCCTCTTCGGCGCCGCCGGGCGGAGCCGACCGGAGCCGGCCGAGCACATCGGCGACGCTGCGCCGGCCGCAATACTTGTTCTGGGCGAGGAAGGCGGCTATGCGCTTGTCACCGAGGCGGCTGGCGCTTTCCGGCGTTGGGTAACGCCGGATGAAAGCCAAAGCGATAGGGCTTGCAATGTCGGCGAACAAGCCGATGGGACCAGGCCAGAAGCTCTCAAGCAGCGCGCGAAGCTGGTTTGTAAACATAACCTTGCTGGCGACGAGATCGTCGCGGCCGCGCACCAGCGCCCGCAGGGCCTTTATGGCGTCCGACTGTGGCCTGAGCGGCGTCAGCCGGTGGCCGTCGGTGCGCAGGATGTCGGCAAGGATGTACGCGTCGCCGGGGTCGCTCTTGGCGGCCACGGCGCGGTAGCGGGGTCGGCATGCTTTGACGACATTAGGATGAACCGGCGTGACGACGAACCCGGTCTCGACCAGCACATCGACGAGAAGCCCACTGGGTCGCTCGATGGCGACTGGCGTCTCGCCGGGCAGGCCGTGCCTGCGCAGGCGAGCAACGAGATTGGCAAGTCCTGCCCGATCATGGGTAACGGCAAATTGGTCGAGGATCTTGCCGGCAGGGTCGACGACACAGATAGCGTGGCTCGAACCGCCCCAATCGAGCCCGACGAAAATGGTCATGGATGCACCTCAGCGAACTGGAGTATGGTGCCCGGTGCCGGGAGCCCTCACGGGGTGCTCATCAATCGGCGCTCTGGACGCATCTTGGTCGAGTTGTCCGTGGCGCATCTTCCTGTAGCCCGTCTGGAGCTCCCGGCCACCGCAACGCCGCAAGTCTCATTTGGGCCCTCGAGGGGCGAGCATACTTGGCGGTCGTCACGGTGGCGCGGGACCAACGCCCAATCAGCCCTTAAACTGATTCAGCGCAATCGTGAGGTTGCCTGATGAGCAGGCGTGGCATCCCGGTCGCCCTGGCGTCCGACAACACGCGCGATCCGTTCTATGCCTATGGCGACCTTGACATGCTCGAGACCTATCGGCTGGGCACCCGCATCATGCATCTCGACCACGTTATTGGTGATTGGCCGCTGGCGGTAACCAAGACACCAGCCAGTATCATGGGACTGAAGGATTCGGGCAGCCTGATCGCGGGCGGGAGTGCAGACTTTATATTGTATGAGGGACGTTCCTGTTCCGAGCTGCTGTCGCGACCCCATAGCGATCGTATCGTGGTCCGCGCCGGCATCCCGACGGATACGAGCTTGCCATCCTATGCCGAACTGGACGCTATCCCCAGCCTATTGCGGCTCTGACAAGCATTGGCGACCTCGATCAATCATCGTATTAACATCGAGTTGAACTTAAGTCTCTCCTTTGCTTCGCGCTACGTGCAGGGCGCACATAGTATGTGTGGATAGCGAGGATGTCGGCGGAACCGCCATTTCTAATGACCTATATGCGGCATATGGCCTCAGGAATTTTGATGACAGATATTCTTGAATAGTCGCCACCGAAGCTGGGAGAATCAAAGCGCCTTTTCGAGCTCGGGCAGGAGGGTGAACAGGCCGCCGACGATGCCATCGTCGGCCACCTGGAAGATGGGGGCCTCTTCGTCCTTTTTGATGGCGACGATGACCTTGGAATCCTTCATGCCGGCGAGGTGCTGGATCGCACCCGACATGCCGCCGGCGATGTAGAGGTCGGGCGCGACCACCTTGCCGGTCTGGCCGACCTGCCAGTCCTCATCCTCACCGTTGCGGGCCGCTGCGACGGCAAGGCTCGGCGTTAATGCAATCGGGAAGTTCGCACACCCTGGCGCCATAGCTCTGTTGGCGTTCAATAGCTCGCGCCTACGAGCCTGCCGATGCAACGGTACGCCGACCAGCGCGCAGCCGACGAGACTGAGCGAAGACAAGGGGAGCCAAGTCTGCCTTACAACACCGGCAATTATCGCCAAGGGCAGTGCCAGAAAGCTGAGCAGGTTACCGCCCGTCACCGCCCCGCCGAACCAAAATATGCCTACTATCGTCCTCTGGCGCCGGCGCGTGAGCCGATGAATGCGTACCCGACCGACCCAGCGATGAGTATGCGCCGACCGCGAACGGCGCGCACGCGTTCAAGATGCAGAATCTTGGAAGAGCATCTAATACTGGCCTGACCGGCCGGCCGAAGGTTCGCAATGGGACAAGCTCTTTGCCGAAGGTGAATAATTCTTTGTCAGCTACATACCCGTGAACTGTCTTCGCCCGAAGACAGGGCAACGTGGGGAAATAAACACCGGTTACCTTTCACCTACAAATCGGCGTAGCCTTCATAGTGGCGGACCGGTGGTGCCGGCTGTTGGTGCTAAATGTTAGAAGCAGCATTTCTCGCGCGCTCCAGTAGCGCCTCGGCTTTACGGCCAAGTCCTAACTCCTTGGCAATCCGAGAGCGAAGCGCAGAATAATTGGGTGCGACCATAGGATAATCAGACGGCAACCTCCACTTTGCCCGATATTCTTCCGGAGAAAGCTTGTAGTTTTTTTCGATGTGATTTCTGATAGATTTAAACTTACGCCCATCTTCCAGGCAAATAATATAGTCTCCCGTCACAGAGTTTTTGATCGGCACAGCTGGTTGCAGAAATCGAGAGGTTGAAGATTTCTCTTTTAGCGACGTCACATCAATAAATGATCGATGGACAATTCCTATTAATTCGCCAATATCTCTTAACGCGACCGAATTGTTACATACATATGCGGAAGCGATTTTCGCGGTGAACTCAACCGGAGAATTAGCTACAGTGCGATGAGTAGACAATATTCTGATCATTCTGCTCCCGCTCTTTATGATTAAGGCAAGACTATATGCACGTATCTCCAATATCAAGATATACTTGAAGTTGAATGTTTATCTTGAAGCAGACCTCAGCGTGTGCGGCCGTGTACGGCATCGCGCGGATAGTTGACCGGGTCGGAGCCCGCGTGCCTACTTGACCTCGTGTTAGGGCTGGCTAATGTCCGGCTCAAGCTCAACCCCCTGCCGCCATTCCCGCGCCGGGCTGGCTGATGAGCCCAGCGCCCGCGCTTGAGCCCCCCTCAAAAGCGCGGGCGCATCCTTTGTGATCTCTGATTGATTAGCTTAACTCTTGCCCACCATCTCATTTTAGTGCTGACTTATATTTGTAGAAGCATTCAGGCAATGGCGGAGAGCACGGCCAATGAGATATCGCGAGGTCCAAGAGCAGCTCAGGCTTGTCGGAATTCTGATTAGCAAGAGAGGCGACAGCTTTCGGGTCAATCATTTTTCTGGGGGTCCCGCGACCGCATACGTAACATCAGACTTGGAAGAGGCACTTCGGGCAGGTCTCGCTATGGCCAGGCCGCAACATTTGCCCGCGAACTGGTGCGCGCATCGCAAGGCATAATGACAAAGCCCCGCCAACTCACAATGACGGGGCACACTGCCTTGGCGCTTTGCGCGTTGCGGTAGTCACGCCCGCTTGATGCTCCTCTCTTGCCCCCGGCCCCCTGAGCGATCTTTCCAATGTCTCCGACAGACATAAGGCAGTGCCGACTGGGCACAGAAGGTCGGGCCGCTCTTGCTTCAATGCATGTGCGGCCTTTTGAACGCCTGCGCTTGCGGAGCCAAGTCAAAAGTGCTGCGGCTGATAGAGCCGGATTTATCACCCGCATCCGCGAGACCATCACGTTGATGAAGAATTCTTTGAATTGGTCCGCCGGAAGACACTGCTATCGACGGATTGTCGCCGATCCCGGCTGGGAGAGACTTCAAAGGCTTTCCTGTAGGTGCGGGAGAACACTTCGAGCGAGGAGAAGCCACAGGCCACCGCAATCTCGGTGATGGTCAGGTCTGTCTGCTGGACCAGCTGATGCGCCCGCTCCATCCGCAGCATATGATAGATTTGCGACATGCCCGAGCCTAGCTGCTGTTGAAACAGGCGCTGGAGATGTCGTTCAGAAACGCCGACCATCGCAGCGATGTTCGCACAGGACTTGGGCTCGTCGATCGTCGACGCCATAATCTGGCTTGCGCGAGCGACGGGGTCACGCTTCGCTGCACTTGGATCCTTGACATCGAGGGTCTGCTGGCGGGAGTTGCCCTGTCGTTTCTGCAGCAGCAGATGTTGGGAAACCTCGTTGGCAAGCTCCTGCCCAGCCGTGCGGCCAATGATCGCCGCCATCATGTCGAGGGTCGCGCTTGCGCCTGCCGAGACGGGCCGCCGGGCTGAAAGGCTATAGAGCGTGTCAGTCACGTTCATGCCGGGATAGCGTTCCCGCATGCCTTCGATATTGTACCAATGGACGGGCACGGTGTGGTCTTCCATCATGCCGGCCGCCGCCAGTATCTCGCTGCCGGTCTCGATCGCGCCGACTTCAGCGCCCGTACGCTCGGCCCAGCGCAACCATTTGAGCAGGCGGCTGTCGGTTGTGGCAGAACGGGCGTCGAAGCTCGCCAGCACAAGCACTACATCGAAATGCTCTGTCGTCCCGAGCGGATAGTCGACGGGGGTCTGGATTCCACTGCTCGCCGTCACCGCGAACCCGTCGGTTGATAGAGTGCTCCATCTGAACAGCTTTCGTCGGGCAATCCAGTTGGCGATGAACAGCGGCTCGATCGCCATCGCCATCGCCAGATGAGAGAAGCCCGGTGCGAGCACGAGACCGAAGCGGTGAGACTTGGGATTTTCGAGGGTCACGAAAAGCCTCTGATGATTTCGGACGCCGGGTGTCAGATTACGTCAAATCGTTGGAGATTTGAGCTCCGAAGCCTGGGTGGTTGTCGTAAAGCACTAAAATTATTGTTGATTTTTGACAACTGGCAATAGCGACGACCCGCAGAGTATGGCGGATATCGTCAAACTCTTCCATTCACTCCACCATAGCATCCTCCTGTAGCCGGTCCCTTCTGAGGGCCGCATCGGCACGGAGGAGGTAGGCATGACAATAGCGCAATTGACCTGGGACTATAGTGATCCGCGCACGTGCACGTCGATGCCGGCGCCGTTCTTCTTCGATCAAGGCGTATTCGACGAAGAGAAGGCGAAGATCTTCATGAACTGCTGGCACGTCGTTGGCCATGTCAGTGAGTTTGCCAAGCCCGGCGATTTCGTTGTGCAGCACATCTTCGAGCAGAGCATCATCGTGATGGCTGGCAAGGATGGCGAAATCAATGCCTTTCACAATGCTTGCCGTCATCGCGGCAACCGGCTGATCGAGGAGCGGCGCGGCAACAAGATCGGTGTGATCCGCTGCATGTATCATTCGTGGTGCTACAATCAGGATGGCAGCCTGCGCGCCGCGCCGCGCACCGAGAATCTTGATGATTTCGACAAGAAGGAATGGGGCCTGAGGCCTGTCCGGCTGGAAATCTTCGCGAGCTTCGTCTTTGTCACGCTCGACCCGAACGCCGCTCCGGTTTCCGAAATCGCCAACGGCGCCGAAGCAGAAATGCGCCGCTTCCTGCCCGACCTCGACAACCTCGTACTGGCCTCCGAGACGGATGTTATCGTCGAGGCGAACTGGAAAGTCATTCAGGAGAACTCGATCGAGGGCTACCATTTTGACCTGTCCGGACCGGTCCACAAGGATCTGGCGGCGCTAATCAATTTCGAGGGCTACACGCTGACGCCCTACGGACACTGGTGGACCTATATCGGCCCGCCGAACAAGGGCGCCAAGCAAGCTTACGGCGTGCCACTCGAAGGTTCGACCTGGCAGACGGATTGGTTCTTCAACGTCGGGATCTTCCCCAACACGACCTTCTACTCGTTCCCCTACACCGACATGGTCGGCACCTTCATCATGATCCCGCTCACCCCGGAGAAATCTCTACTCCGCTTCGGTTACTACACGCCAAAGGGGCGTGAGATGCCGCCGGTGACGAAGGCGGCGATCGAATGGATGAACAAGCAGCTCGGCCCCGAGGATATCGAGCTGAACATCACCAACCAGAAGGGCCTGCATTCGCTGGGCTTCGGATCGGGAAAATACCTGATCGACCCCGCCCGTCCGCACCAGAGCGAGAACCTCGTGCATCATTTCCACACGCTTTGCTACAAGGCCATACGGGAATGACGGGAAGCGCCGACAAGTCCTGGGACTATGTGATCGCTGGCGCCGGGTCAGCAGGATGTGTCTTAGCGGCACGGCTGTCGGAAGACCCATCATGCCGGGTCCTGCTGCTGGAGGCCGGTCCAGAGGACCGGTCCATCTGGATGCGAATGCCTGCGGGCATGTCGCGCGTGGTATGGGGTAACCGCTACAGCTGGGCGTTCACTTCGGCGCCCGAGCCACATCTGGAAAACCGGCGGCTCGGCCATCCGCGCGGCAAGGTAATCGGTGGCTCCTCGTCGATCAACGGAATGGTCTGGTTGCGCGGCCATCCCCGCGATTTCGACTGCTGGGCGCAGCTCGGCGCCCGCGGATGGAGCTACGAGGAAGTGCTTCCCTATTTCTGTCGGTCGGAAACCGCGCCAGCCTCGGACGACGCCCTACGAGGAAATGACGGACCAGTCCGGATCACACGCGGCGAAGTCGACGCCTCGGCTCTTGCCAAGGCCTTCGTTGCGGCCGGGATCGAGGCAGGGTATCCGAACACGAGTGATTTCAACGGAACCCAACAGGAAGGCTTCGGCGCAGTCGAGCGCAGCACCTGGCGCGGCCGCCGCTGGAGCGCCGCGCATGCCTATCTGAAACCTGCACGCAAGCGACCAAACCTGACCGTGGTCACCGGAGCGCATGCCCTGGGCGTCAAGCTCGAAGGGCAGCGCGCGACGGGGCTCCGTTACGCCAAGGGTGGACGCGAGCATCTTGCTGCTGCATGCGAGGTTATCCTGTCTGGCGGGGCCATCGGCTCCCCGCACATCCTTCAGCTGTCAGGGATTGGTCCGCAGAAGTATCTCGAAGCCGCGGGCATCAAGGTGCGCCACGCTCTTTCCGAAGTCGGGGAGAACCTGAACGACCATCCGGACCTTGTCATCCAGCATGCCTGCAAGCAGTCAGTCTCACTGTATCCGGTAACCCGCGCGCCGCGCAGCTGGCTTGCCGGGGTCGAGTGGATGCTGAAAGGCTCCGGCCCGGCGGCGACCAATCATTTCGAGGCGGGAGGTTTCATCACCAGCCGCCCCGAGCTGGACCAACCGGATATTCAGTTCACTTTCATGCCGTTGGCGGTCGTGCCAGGGGGAACTGACGTACTGGCCGAGCACGCCTTTCAGGTCCATATCGACCTGATGCGGCCGCGCAGCCGCGGGCATGTGCGCGTAGTGAACAGCGATCCTTACCAGGCGCCAGAAATCCTCTTCAACTATCTGAATGATCGCCAGGATCTCGCGGATCTGCGCGCTGGCGTTCATCTCCTGCGAGATGTGCTTTCCCGGCCTGCGCTCGCTCCCTTTGCCGGTGCCGAGCTTTTTCCAGGGCCGGCCGTGCGGACGGACGAAGAGATCGATCGTTGGATTCGGCAGACGCTGGAGACCTGCTATCACCCCGTCGGCACCTGCCGGATGGGCGCCGCGGATGATCCTGGTGCCGTCGTCGATCCGGAATGTCGCGTGCGCGGGCTCGAAGGGCTGCGCGTCGTGGATGCATCCATCATGCCGGCCATCGTCAGCGCCAATACCAATGCCTCGACGATCATGATCGCCGAAAAGGCTTCAGACATCATCCGTGGCCGGCCACCGCTGCGTGCCGTTCAGGCCACGAACGAAGACCACGCATGGAGGACCAGAGCGTGAATGCCATAGAGGCCCAGCCGACCATTGCGCCTGAAAACCTGCCGGACAAGGACACCCTAGACACCATGCGGCAAGACCTTGCGGCTGCTTTCCGGTGGTTCGCGCGGCTCGGCATGCACGAATCCGTGGCCAACCATTTCAGCCTCGCAGTGGAACCGAGCGGGCGGTACTTCCTGATGAACCCGCGGGGGCGGCATTTTTCGCGGATACGGGCTTCGGACCTCATCTTGTTCGATACCGCGGACGCCTCGACGCTCGATCGGCCCGATGCGCCCGACCCCACCGCCTGGCACATTCACGGCCGGATCCACGCACGCTGCCCCCATGCTCGCTGCGTCATGCATCTGCATCCGCGCTATGCGACGGCGCTCGCCTCGCTTCAGGACAGCCGTATGCCCCCGATCGATCAGAACACCATGCGCTTCTTCGGTCGGCTCGCCATCGACGAAGGTTTTGGCGGGATGGGTCTCTCCGACGACGAAGGTGACCGCCTTGCAGGCCTCCTCGGGAGTGGCAACGTCCTGCTAATGGGAAATCACGGTGTGCTGGTCGCGGCCGATACCGTCGCTGCCGCGCTGGACGAGATGTACTATTTCGAGCGGGCCTGCGAGACGCTGATGATCGCCTATGCGTCGGGCCAGCCCTTGCGGGTCGTATCGGACAATGTTGCCACGGTGACGCAGCAGCAATGGGCGGAATACGGCCAGCTGGCGATCGACCACCTCGCCGAGGTGCGGGCCATTCTCGACGTTGACGAGCCAGATTATCGCAATTGAGGGCAATCTATTACGGGGAAACTTGCCTTAGACGCAAGCGAGACTGCTCCTGAGGCATGCACTCATTGATGAGGTTCGTACGATGAGACCTATCAATAAAAAAGAGAGACTGTTGATTGTCGGCGCAGGCCAGGCTGGTTTCGCCGCCGCAGCGAAACTGCGGGCGCTGAAGGACGACCGTCCGCTCACGATAATCGGAGCGGAAGACGTCCTGCCCTATCAGCGGCCGCCGCTGTCAAAGAAATATCTAGTCGGCGACATGACCTTCGACCGGCTGCTGTTCCGCCCCGAGCAGTGGTATGCCGACAACAATGTCGAAATCCGCCTGTCGACACGTGTCGAGCAGATCAGGCGCGACGAAAAACAGGTTGTGTTGCAGGACGACACGGTTGTTGATTACGGGACCTTGCTGCTGGCAACGGGATCGACGCCCCGCCAGCTACCTGCGTCGATCGGTGGTGCGTTGAGCGGCGTCTATGTCATGCGCGAAAAGCGCGACGCCGATCTCCTGGCGGAAGCGATGCTGCCAGGACGCCGCGTGTTGATCATCGGTGGCGGCTATATCGGGCTCGAGGCCGCAGCGGTGGCGCGCCATCGCGGGCTCGAGGTGACCGTGATCGAAATGGCTGACCGCATCCTGCAGCGGACAGCCGCCCAGGAAACCGCCGATATCATACGCGCCATCCATAAGGCCCATGACGTAGAAATCCGGGAAAAGACCGTTCTCGATCATCTCATTGGCAAGGACGGCTATGTCAGCGCCGCAAAGCTCACCGACGGCACGGTGATCGATGTCGATTGTGCCATCGTCGGGATTGGCGTCGTTCCGAACGATCAGATCGCCCGCATAGCTGGCCTGGATGTGCAAAATGGTATTGTCGTCGACGAGTTCGGCCGGACATCCGATCCGTCCATCTTTGCTGCCGGCGATTGCGCCTCGTTTCCCTGGCAGGACGGACGCATTCGCTTTGAATCGGTCCAGAACGCGGTGGATCAGGCTGAGGCCGCAGCCGAGGTCATCGGCGGCGCGGGCGCACCGTACCGGCCGAAACCATGGTTCTGGTCGGATCAGTATGACGTCAAATTGCAGATTGCCGGCTTCAATCTCGGCTACGACCAGACGTTGCTGCGCCCCGGCAGCCGCGAGGGCGCATACTCCGTCTGGTATTTCAAGGAGGGCGCGTTCGTGTCAGTCGACGCGATCAACGACGCCACGGCCTATCTGGTCGGCAGGAAGATGCTCGAACTGGGCATCAATCCGCATCCGACAGTACTCGCCGACCCACTCAGCGATCTGAAGCAGTTGCTCCGTACATGACCGGAGCACGAACCTACCAACGGGAGTAGAGCATGCGAAGACTGCCTTTTGCCGCCGCTGTGACCGGCGTTTTGTGTTCTGGCTTTGCGGCCGCTGCTGACCCGGATTCCTGCAGCAAGGTACGCCTCTCCGACGTCGGCTGGACCGACATCCAGGCGACGACGGCGACCGCCTCTGTCGTACTCACCGCCTTGGGATACAGGCCGGAGGTCAAGCAGCTTTCGATACCGGTGACCCTGGCTTCGCTCAAGAACAATGACATCGATGTCTTCCTCGGCAACTGGATGCCGTCGATGACCGCCGACATCAAGGACTATACCGCGGAGGGTTCGATCGAAACCGTCAGCAAGAACCTCGATGGCGCCGGCTACGGCCTCGTCGTTCCGAACTACGTCGCTGAAGGCGGCGTCAAGACGCTGACCGATCTCGGCAAGTTCAAGGACAAGTTTGGCGGCAAGATCTACGGCATCGAAGCGGGTAATGACGGCAACCGCATCATCCTCGACATGCTGGGCAAGGCCGAAAACAACCTCGCAGGCTTCGAGCTGGTTGAATCGTCCGAAGCCGGCATGCTCACCCAGGCTGAGCAGGCGATGAAGGGTAACCAGTGGATCGTCTTCCTCGGTTGGACGCCACATCCGGTCATGGGCGAGATGAAGATCACCTATCTCGACGGCATGGGCGACTCCGGCTTCGGCGCTGCCACCGTGCACACCAACGTGCGCAAGGGGTATCTGCAGAAGTGCCCCAACGTTGGCAAGTTCATCTCCAACCTGAAGTTCGACCTGTCGATGGAAAACACCATGATGGATGCGATTCTCAAGGGCGGTAATGCCAATGACGTCGCGAAGGACTGGCTGAAGGCAAATCCCGATGCCGCCGCCAAGTGGCTCGACGGCGTCACCACCTTCGACGGCGGCGACGCTTCGGCTGCAGTGAAGGCTGCGCTCAAGTAAGTCCGGTCCGTCGGCTTGCTTCACGCCACATGCAGAGCACGCGTGGGATGCGTGCAAATTGTCCAGATCGAAGAGCAAGAGCGAAGGCGCAGCCCAGCCCCTCAGGCTCTCTTCCTCCCGGAGGTCGCCACGGCCGATGACGCGCTTCCAATATGTCTTTTCTATAGGAGGCTTCTCCCACCAGAGGCTGGAATTTCAAGCTCGAAGCGTTGGTGGCTGGTGACCTGAGCTGCAGGAAGCCGACATTGACATCGCACTGCCGCGGCATGTCGATTTCAGTCCGCATATCGCACAGCGAGGACTGGCGGCCGAACACACGGGAGGCGCCTAAAGGAGAGATATCGTCAGTGTGCGCGTGGCAGGAACAGATGAACGCTCGTTCCCTTTCCGATCTGACTCTCAATCCGAATGTGTCCGCCGGACTGGTTGACGAAACCATAGACCTGGCTGAGCCCGAGCCCGGTCCCTTCGCCGTTACCCTTGGTAGTGAAGAAGGGTTCGAAGACCTGAGCGAGGACCGCCTTGTCCATGCCGTGGCCAGTATCGCTGAGGGTGACGCGCACGAAGGACGTGGCGAGGGCTTTCACGTCTTCCAGATCGTCTGGAGCATCGTTCGTCTCGATCGTAAAGGTGCCGCTGTCCGCCATCGCATGCCGAGCATTGACCGCCAGGTTGAGAATCGCGACGTCAAGCTGGTTGGCGTCAATAAGAACCGGGCCGAGCGTAGGATCAAGCTGATAATGAACTGCGATGCCATGGCCAAGGGTCTGCTCCAGAAGAGTGGCAAGCGATTCGATCCGTTGATTGAGGTCGACCGTCTCCAACCGGCACCACCTTGCACGATCCGGGCGACACCGTTAGCCACGCTTACTTTCCTCGCAGGTCGAGCCTGATTTCGTATCTTGTGGTCCTCGGTGACGGTCGCGCGATCGAGACAGCGTTGATTGGCCGCGAAGGCGCCATCGGTGGCATCGTCAGTCAGGGCCGGCTCCCGGCTTATTCCCGCGCAGAGGTTCAGCTTGGCGGCGATTTCTTCCGTATTGATCTGCACCACCTCGAGGAGGCGAAGGTCCGTTCGATGACATTGCGGCATCTGTTTGCCCGCTATGCCGATTGCATGATGGCGCAGGTGTTTCAGTCGGTCGCCTGCAATGCAGCGCATTCGATCGAACAGCGCACCGCGAAATGGCTGCTTGCTGCGATCGAGCGCACCGGCGCCCCGGATCTGGCGCTGACGCAGGAGCAACTCGCGGCGATGTTGGGCGTGGGGCGCAGCTATCTCAGCCGTGTTATCCGTGATCTGAAGGAACGAGGCGTCATTGACACTGGACGAGCTCGGTTCGGCGTTCGCGACATCGACGGCCTGAGAGCCCTCGCCTGTGAGTGCAATGCCGCAACAAGCCGACATTTCGACGATGTCCTCAAGGGTGTCTATCCAGCCGAAGAAAACGGGCTTGCGTCAGCCCGTAAGCCTCTTTGACGCCGATGGCGGAACAAGTCGCAGAGCGCTGGCCTGATAGGCCGAAGCTTTGCGGTGTGTTGATGCGGCCCGCTGGAAGCGGCTTCAGAAGCGTTGTCGTCTCCAAATTGACGAGATCAACCGGCCCCCTCCGTCGCCAAACGAAAAGCCTTGCGGCGCCGCTTGCTGCCATCTATGCGAGCGGCCGCGTGTTCATTCAGGCCAATGCTCATCATACCTTCGATCACTTCGCCACCAACGCTCAACCGAAACGCGAAGGCCGTCAGTTCGCATGTAGGACGTACGGTCGAGCTTGGCCGTCAGTTCGATGCACCGTAACCGCATTCAGCAGAAGTGACCCCGACTACATTCTCGATCTGCGGAGCAAGAAGGTCATGTCTCCGGGCAAAGGCGACAAACATGCCGCGGGCGGTTTCCGCTTCGATCTCACCGGCGAGCGCTGCCTTGCAGGCGTGGAAAGCAACCACATGCGCCGGATCCCTTCTTGACGGTGGCCATTCGTAAAGAACTGCGATGGCTTCAGTCACGGATTTGACCTCTGTAGGGAAACCGAGACCGACGAGGATGGTGACAGGACGTTCGAACAGGTTGTGTTCCATTGGTTTCCTCCTTTCGTCATCGGACGCTTTGGTAAGCAGTATTGTCTGTAACTCGCAGCGCTCGGACATTTCATGCACGTTGCCAAGCGGGGGCAAGGCGCTGTAGCCTTCACCAGTGCCTCGCGCCATGCCGTCAAGGCGCAGCGGATGCTCGCGACCGTCTAGCCGGAAGGCGCCGAGGCTATGACTAAGACGCGTCGACGTCATGCCCTGACCTCCTGGCGTTGGAAGACGACATAGGCAATGGTGAAGAGCAGGATCATTGCAGCGACGAGCCCTGAGATCTGTGGCCATACGATCAGAAGGCTCTGCATTGTGGGTAGCGGCGCGCCGACGATTGCACCCTGGACCTGATCGAAGAACAGCGGACCGACGGAGCGGGCGGCTGGGTCGAGCAGCATCGCTGTCACTTCACCGTAGAGCATCTGTGGCGACAGTCTTGCAACAGCCTGCTGCGTCTCAAACTGCGTGATGACACTCGTCGGGTCGAGCGGATCGATCGGAGTAACAGCATTTGCTATCAACGGGGCGATCATTCCCCAGAACACTGTCAGCACCAGCCAGACCGACAGCGCCGCCAGCGCAGAAGTGGCGGGCGAGCGAATGACCGTTGAAAACGTGATCGCAAGCGCCAACCAGACGCCAGCGTATGCCAGTGTCACCCCCAGATATGCGATGCCGCGAACGAGGTCTCCAGCCAACGGCGGAAGGCCAAGGAAAAGGATGCCGAGGCCAACCATGAGAAGCCATAGCGTCAGCAGCGCGATCACAATGACCAGCAGTCCACCCAGGAACTTTCCGAAGAGTACAGCGTCCCGATAGATCGGCTGCGAGAGGAGCCGACTCATGGTCCGGCGCGAGTGCTCGCCGTTGATAGCATCGAAGCCGAGCGCGATTGCCACGAGGGGCAGCAGAAAGCCGAGGAATGCAGCGAACGACGGTAGGGGCTCTTGCGCGACGGTCAACAACTTGAGGAACAGGTAGGGATCCTCAGCCGTGGTTTGGCTGATGCGACCGATCGCGCCATAAACAGCGCCTATGGCGGTTAGCAGGACAAGCAGCATGATCAGGTGCATGCGTGCGCTGGTCATGTGATCGGCCGCTTCCTTGAGGGCGATCGTCGCGGCCCCTTTGAAGGGTGAGCCTTCACGCGTCATGGCCAACCTCCTTGAAATAGCGGGTGTAAGCCTGGTCGAGACTTGCCCGACGCAAATCGAGGTTCTTCAGCGCTCCGCCGCCTTCAACGACGAAGCGAGCGAGCTCCGGTCGAACGTCGCGCTCAGCCTCGACCAGCCAGTGTCCGTGGCGTCCCGGTACGACAGATTTTATCCCTTGCGCCACCCCGGCCGCCTTTGCCAGATCGATGCCGTCCGCCTCAACGTCCACGACAAAGGCACCGCCCCCAATTTGCGCTGCCAGCTGCTCGATCGTGCCCAAAAATCCGATCTTGCCTTTATTGAACAGTGCGATGCGGTGGCAGATCGATTGAACAACATTGAGCATGTGCGACGACAACAAAATGGTCATGCCGTCCCGGCTTAACGCCTGGATCAGATCGAGCAGTTCCTGGGTCGACTGGGGATCGAGACCCGAAGTCGGCTCGTCGAGGATGGCAACGCTGCACCTGCGCATGAGGAGTTCTGCAATGCCAAGGCGCTGCCGCATGCCACGGGAATAGGTACCGACCTGCCGGTCGGCGACATCAATCAGGCGCACCTTGTCAAGTGCCGCGGCGATCCGTTCACGCGCAAGATCTTTCGACATGCCGGCGAGACGGGCGGTGTAGGCCAGGTTCTCGCGGCCCGACATGGCATCGTAAAAGCCGACGGCGTCCGGCAGGTAGCCCACCTCGCGCTTGACCTCAAGCGGCTGACGCAGTGGGTCCTTACCGAGGATTCTTACGCTGCCTTCACTCGGCTCGGTCAGGCCGAGCAGCATCAGGATCGTGGTTGTCTTGCCGGCGCCGTTCGGTCCGAGCAGGCCGACAACTTCGCCGGCGTCAACCGACAGATCTATTCCTGCAACCGCGGTTGCCGTGCCATAGCGTTTGACCAGTCCAGTTGCTTTTATGACTGTGGTATTCATCGCCGCCCATACCTCATCACAGCCATGCCGAGGACGAGCGCCGCAGCAGCAATGACGCCGAGCCCGGCAACACCCCACATTGTCGAGGTGTTGACCGTCACGCGGAACTGCGCCGATTCCGACACGCTTCCACCGCTGGCGCGAACATTGATCATGTAGTCGCCGGCGATAGCACGCTCGGACGGTGTGATCTTCACGTTGACTTCGCTTGTGGCGTTTGGCGCAAGCGTGCCAACGGTCTTCGGCTCGAATTCCACCTTCCAGCCAGTGGGTGGCGAGGCCGAAAGTTCGACATCCGTCGCTGGCGCAGTCCCAGCGTTGGCAAGCGTAAAGGGAAAAGTCGTTTCCTTGCCAGCAACCGCTTGGCCCGAAAGCCGTTCCTGGGGACCGCTCAACGCGACCTCCGGTTGACCCGTCACCTCGATGCTGAGTTCTGTCGCAGCGTTGGCGCCACCCCCCGCAACTTCCATGGCGATCGGATAGCTGCCAGCTGGCGCGGCGCGTGCCGGCGTGACCTCGAGCGTAATGTTTTGAGTGGCGCCGGCTTCGATTGGCAAGCCGGTGATTTCTTCCGAGCCATACCCGCGCTTAAAGCGTGTCTGGAAGCCTTCGGGGGCAGTGGCGGCCAGGTTGACCAAGCTTTCCTCGGCGCCGTTGTTGGTCACTTCGACCTTGAAGCTGAAGGTCGAGCGCGCAGTACCCCGCAGCGCCGGCAATTCCGGCTTCAGTTCCAAGCCGCCCTCGGATGCATCCGATAGTTTCACGGTAATCGGCAAATCGGCCGTTTGATTGCCGTAGCGAGCCTTGACGTCGATCGGCACGCTCGTGCCGGTCGCACCTTCCGGTGGCGTCAGCTCGAGCTTGACCTCTTCCGTGGCATTGGGCGACACAATGACGGCCCCAACCTCGCGGTTGCCACCCTTGATCGACCATTTCCAGCCATCGGGAATGCCTGACACCTCCAGCGACGCACGCTGAGGCGGCAGATTGTCGTTACGCAAAGTCAGCGGGATCGACTCGGTCTCGCCGGGTCGGATCGCCAGGTCAGGATGCGGTGTCGTCAGCCAGAAGCCGGTTAACTCTTGAGGATTTGCTGGTTGATACTGCGCGAGCGCCGGAACCGGGATCAACGCCGCTGCAATGGCCGCTCCTGCGGCGATTATCCATCGAACAGATTTTTTCATCTCCTTCTCCCAATCGATGAACACGTTGCTCTACTCGGATGGTGCGCTCCTAGCGGATAACCAGGAAGAGCTTCGCCCCACCGCGAAACAGATCCAGCGCGATCGTGCCGGCGGTGTTGCGCAGTGCCGTGGCCAGTTCGACCGTGGTTGTGACCGGCTGCCGGTTGACCGCGACAATCACGTCCCCAGCTCGCAGGCCGGCGCGGGCTGCGGCGCTGCCTTCGTCGACGCGGGAAACGAACACGTTTCCGGCGGCATCTTCGATTTGCGCGCCCTCCAAACGATCGGGCAGCGCCGCCGTTTTTGCTCCCTTTTCAGGTTCGATACGCACAGTGACAGACTTTCGCGCGCCGTCGCGCAGGTACTCGATGCCCACCTCCGATCCGGCGGGTGCCAGGCCAACCCGGTTTCGCAGATCGGCTGAGCCGGAGATCGGGTGCTGATCGACACTGACGATCACGTCGCCGGCCAGTAACCCGGCTTGGGCAGCAGGCGAGCCGTCTTCGACGCTGCTGACAACGGCGCCGGAATTCTCGGCGAGTTTGAGCGCGTCTGCGAGGTCCGGCGTCAAATCCTGGATGGCGATGCCGATACGACCCCGCCGCACCTCGCCATGCTCAATGAGTTGCTTCATCACAGTCGACGCCATCGCGATCGGGACAGCGAAACCAATGCCGATATTGCCGCCGGCCGGCGCGATGATGGCAGTGTTAATGCCAACCAAACGCCCGTCATGTGTCACCAATGCGCCGCCGGAATTGCCCGGATTGATCGAGGCATCAGTCTGGATAAAATCTTCGTAGCCCTCGATGTTGATGCCGCTGCGGCCAAGCGCACTGACGATACCAGAGGTAACGGTTTGGCCGAGACCAAATGGATTGCCGATCGCCACCACCGGTTCGCCGACGCGAAGCGCATCGGAATCACCAAGGGGGAGGGCCGTAAGCCGGTCGCCCTTGATCCTGAGCAACGCGACGTCGGTCGCCTGGTCGCTGCCGATCAATTCAGCTGTGAAGCGGCGCCGATCCTTCAGCGTCACCGTGATCTCGCTGGCGTCGGCAACAACGTGATGGTTGGTGAGGACGAACCCCTTTTCGGCGTCGACGATGACGCCCGATCCGGCGCTCAATCTCGGCTGCGCATCGGGCATGTTGAAATAGCGCCGGAAGAACGGATCATTGTAAAGCGGATTGGTCTGGGCTGCGGAGCCGGAGGTGACCGCAATGTTGACGACAGCCGGCGTCACTTCTTGCAAAACATCGGGAAGAGGGCGCTCGGCGCTGGCGCTAATAGCGGGCTGCGGTGCGGCTGCCAATGCGGGCGCCGACGCCAGAACAAGAAAGATTGCCGAAAGCGCAGCAAGATAACTGGACGAATGCGTAGTCATTTTTCGGCCCCGAACTCTAGTTTCCTCCTTTCGACGCCACCGGCTGGCCATCGGGTCTACCGTGAACGGACGATATTGTCCGTTCCTCTCATTTGCCGGCGAACGCCAGTTTCAGTTGCCCGTCAAACATCCGTTTTCGCATCCGTCTTCGGGTTCGCTTTTCCGTCCGACAACTGCCGCGCCGCCAAGAACATCACCGTGTACGCTGCCTTCCGTCGGTCCCAGCCTACGGATTCAGTCATGTCGAGCACTTCGGTCAGTACTGGCTCCAGCACGGTTTTCAGATCGGCCTCATAACTCAGTTCGGACGCCGCACGTTGCGGCGGCGCAATCTTGTTGATGTTGATCGTATCCATGGCATCACCCGTCTGGGGCCGTGTCCGCGCCCGGATGGACGCGGACACGGCCTCTCTGTCTCTTAGAAGTCCATGCCACCGCCGGGCATCGCCGGCAGCGGCGCGTCCTTCTTCGGCTTCTCGGCCACCATCGCCTCGGTGGTGACCAGCAAGCCAGCGACGGACGCAGCGTCCTGAAGTGCGGTGCGCACCACTTTCACCGGATCGATGACGCCCTGGCTGTAGAGGTCGCCAAACTCATTGGTTTGTGCGTTCCAGCCATAGCCGAACTCGGCCTTGTCACGCAGTTTGCCGACGATGATCGAGCCTTCGGCGCCAGCGTTTTCCGCGATCTGTCGCACCGGCGCTTCGAGGGCGCGCCGCACGATCTCGACACCATGTTTCTGGTCGGAATTGTCGGCCTGGACATTGTCGAGCGCCTTTACCGCGCGCAGCAGGGCCACGCCGCCGCCCGGCAACACACCTTCTTCAACTGCGGCGCGGGTGGCATGCATGGCGTCATCGACGCGATCCTTGCGCTCCTTCACCTCGACCTCGGTCGAGCCGCCGACGCGAATGACGGCGACGCCCCCGGCGAGTTTGGCCAGGCGTTCCTGCAGCTTCTCACGATCGTAGTCCGAGGTGGTCTCCTCTATCTGGGCCTTGATCTGCGCAACACGCCCCTGGATCTCGGTCCTGGAGCCGGCGCCGTCAACGATGGTGGTGTTTTCCTTCTCGACGACCACCTTCTTGGCGCGGCCCAGCATGTTCAACGTCACGTTTTCAAGCTTGATGCCGAGATCTTCCGAGATCGCCGTGCCGCCGGTCAGTATGGCGATATCTTCCAGCATCGCCTTGCGGCGATCGCCGAAGCCAGGCGCCTTGACGGCAACGACCTTGAGGCCGCCTCGCAACTTGTTGACGACAAGGGTAGCCAACGCCTCGCCCTCGACGTCCTCCGCGATGATCAGCAGCGGCTTGCCGGACTGGACGACCGCCTCAAGCACCGGCAGCAAAGCCTGCAGGTTGGACAGCTTCTTTTCGTGAATCAGGACATAAGGCTCTTCCAACTCGACGCGCATCTTGTCCTGGTTGGTGACGAAATAGGGGGACAGGTAACCGCGATCGAACTGCATGCCTTCGACGACTTCGAGTTCAGTTTCGGCGGTTTTTGCCTCCTCAACCGTGATAACACCCTCGTTGCCGACTTTTTGCATCGCCTCGGCGAGGAAACGGCCAATTTCGGCGTCACCATTGGCCGAAATCGTTCCGACCTGGGCGATCTCGTCGTTCCTGGTGACCTTGCGAGCATTGACCTTGAGTTCGGCGACCACGGCGTCGACGGCCTTGTCAATGCCACGCTTCAAATCCATCGGGTTCATGCCGGAAGCGACAGCTTTGGCACCTTCCTTGACAATCGCCTGGGCAAGCACCGTCGCCGTTGTGGTCCCGTCGCCGGCGATGTCGCTGGTCTTGGACGCGACCTCGCGCACCATCTGTGCGCCCATGTTCTCGAATTTGTCTTCAAGCTCGATCTCCTTGGCGACGGTGACACCGTCCTTGGTGATGCGAGGGGCGCCGAACGACTTGTCGATCACAACGTTGCGGCCCTTGGGGCCGAGCGTGACCTTCACAGCGTTGGCGAGAATGTCGACACCGCGCAGCATCTTCTCGCGGGCTTCGGTATGGAATTTGACTTCCTTAGCAGCCATTTTTCTTGCTCCTTCTTAAACGCCGGGTGCCACTCAGGCGGCCTTCCTGGCCTGGGCCGCGGCATCGATCACGCCCATCACGTCGGACTCCTTCATGATCAGGAGATCCTCTCCATTGAGCCTGATCTCGGTGCCGGACCATTTGCCGAACAGGATGCGGTCGCCAACCTTGACGTCGAGCGGCTGCAACTGGCCGCTGTCGTCGTGGGCGCCCGGACCAACGGCGATGACCTCGCCTTCCTGCGGCTTCTCCTTGGCTGTGTCGGGGATGATGATGCCGCCGGCCGTTTTTTCCTCGGCCTCGATGCGGCGGACCAGGATACGGTCGTGCAATGGACGGAACGTCATGTCGTTCTCCTCATGGACAAACAGATTTTTGAGGTTCCTCCGCGCTGCATCCGAAGCGGTGCGGCGCGGGGTGCGCGACCCTCTTCGGCATCGCGCGCAATCGATCTGGGTGAGGTGTTTTTGAGTTTCAAGAGGTGGCCGCAAAATTTTTAGCGCTCGGGCTTGCCGAGTGCTAGCGCGCTGAATTCATGCAGCTATCCGCCGCGACGGCGTGATTCTGGGGGCTTGAAATTTCGTTCGAATCCTCCAAAATTTTTGTCCGACGGTGGTCCGCCCAGGACCCGTCGGAACGTCAACGCAAAGGAGTTTTTTGTAACGGAGGACCATCGATGGAACGAACCGTCCCGACGATCATCCCCTCGATCGCCCCTGAAACCACGGATCTGTCACTGGACCGTCTGCTTTTCCCGGCCCGGTTCTTCAGCCATCCCGACGATGTGGTGACGGACGATCAGCTCGAGATTCAGGAAAAGCGCGCCATTCTTGCCTCCTGGGCATCGGATGCATGCGCGGTCGAATCCATACCGGCCCTGCGCAAGCCACCAGGCGTTGCGGCCCCGGTGACTTTCGATGCTGTCATGAATGCGCTTCGCCGGCTCGATGAAATCCGCGCCGACGTCGGCTGCAAATTCGACCAGAGCGGCAACCGCGAACGTCCGGAAAGATTGGACGCTTGATGGTGACCGAGAAGAAGCTTGTGGTCAGCAGGGAATTTCGGCTCCAGATGGAGGGTTACGGCCTTACGACCGCGGAGATCCATTATCACCTTCCTGATTACCCGCGGTTGTTGCAACTTTACGTCTGGCAGGAATACGACCTCGCACCGGAATTCCCGACGCTGAAAGGTTTCCTGAGCTACTGGGAACAGGAACTTGAAGGCGCGCTCCATTCCGTGCGCGTTGCCCACCACCGCCTGATCAAACCTGCGGAGTGGCAGGCGGTGGACGGGGTGTTTACGATTCAGTGAGCACCTGGGCCCGGTGCAGCCGGGCCCTCTATCTCGTCATCGTCGGGCTCAATCAAGTCAATCAGTGCCGCTACCCGCGTTCCGGGCAGAGGGCGGCCTTGCCCCATCAACGCGTCGTCGCCAAAAGCCCAACCCCACGCCTCCCTCAGTTCCTCAAGCGAAGCGCCGGACAGGATCACCTCTGCAATCGTCGCATCGTCCACCGGTCCGAGGACCGAGACAACGTCTTCCCGCGTCATGGTCATCGCTTATCTCCATCGATTTGCCAGCGGACTAGATGGGCATTGGAAGGAGCGCTTTCCAGCGGTTCCGGCCTGCGAATACACTGCCAAGCCGTCAAAATGTCGGATCGATTGATCCCCCTTGACACAGCCTAGATCGCTTCCCAACTCATTGCTCGTCGGCTGCTGTAAAGGGCCGACACGGTCAGGGAGCGCCAGGCTTCTTGGCGCTTCCTCGTACCTATGTTGCTCCAAGGAGGATGTAGCTATGAGAACAAATATGGACTTCTCTCCCTTCTACAGGTCGAGCATCGGCTTCGACCGGATTTTCGACCTGCTCGAAAAATCCAGCATTCCGCAAAATGGCGACAACTGGCCGCCTTACGACATCGCCAAGCTCGGCGAAGACACCTATCGGATCATCCTGGCGGTAGCCGGTTTCACCGAAGACGAGCTTTCGATCACGCATGAGCCGAACCTGCTCGTGATCAACGGCGCCAAGACAGAAAATAGCGAGGTCTTATACCTCCACCATGGTCTGGCACTGAGGCCGTTTGCCCGTCGTTTCGAGCTCGCCGACCATGTGAGTGTCGTCGATGCGAAGCTGGAGAACGGCCTGCTGATCATCGACCTCAGGAAGGAAATTCCCGAGGAGATGAAGCCGCGACGGATCGCGATCAACGCCGACGCCGGCAAGAAGTCCGCGTCGAAGCGGATCGAAGGCAAGGTAGCGGCCTGATCTTACGAATAGCTGGACAGCGCGACACCCATCACGATTTGGGGTGGGGTGTCGTGACCAAAACGCGAAAGGACAAGTAAAACAAGAAAGGAACGGACAATGAGTGTACGTCACCTTATCCCATGGAGCCGTGGCAACAACCAGGCTCCGGCGATCTATCGCGGCGACGACATGGACCCGTTCCTGTCACTGCACCGCAACGTCAACCGGCTGTTCGACGAGGTCTTCCGCGATTTTGACACGCCGTCGGTGTTTGGCCGCATGATGCCTCGAAACGGCGCCTGGCCGAGCGTCGAATTCTCCGAAACCGACAAGGAGATCCGAGTGACGGCCGAGGTGCCGGGCCTTGAGGAAAACGACATCGAGGTCCTGCTGGAAGACGGTGTCCTGACGCTTCGCGGCGAGAAAAGATCGGAAAACGAGGACAAGGATCGTCAGTTCAGCGAACGCTATTACGGGCGTTTCGAACGGCGTCTTGCCCTTGGCCGTGAAGTTGAGGAGGACAAGGTCGCGGCGACCTTCAAGAACGGCGTGCTCACGGTGACGCTGCCGAAGACCGAGAAGGCGCAGGCAAACGCCAAGCGCATCGCGATCAACAGCAGCAAGTGATCAGCCGAGGACGGCAAGCCGACCGGGTGCCCTCCAGGTGCCCGGCGGCATCCTTCCGAAAAGGAGGGATGTCAATGACAGAGCCACTTACACCGGATCAGGACAAGAACCGCATTAGATCGCAGTGTTGGCAAGCTGCGAAAACCGACCAGCCGATGCTGTTTCACATCCGTCGGCCGGCGCTGCCCCGTCATGTAACGGCGCGGATTTTTCGTCCCAGCCGCTCGGTGATGACGTCGGCACGCGGGACTGCCCGGCCGTGGCGGCTCGTCTTCGAGCGGCGGACGCCGCCCTTCATTGACCCGCTGATGGGTTATACCGGAGGGGACGACACGCTGACCCACGTTCAACTGCATTTCCCGACCAGGGAAGCAGCGATTGCTTTCGCCGAAAGACAGAAATTCGACTTTGTGGTGCAGGACAGCCCGCCAGAGCGCCCTCGGCCAAACGTCAGGAAACTGCGCGCCGATCCCGGCGCCTGCGTTCTTACGTCCAGCCACACGAAGGAGAACAACGACAAACAGGGAGGCAGAGATGACCAGTCTTGAATTTCCGGCTCCAGTCACAGTGAGAGCCAACGGGGCAATGCATGATATTCAGACGTTCCGGGACGCGATGGCGTTCCTCAATCAATGGCCGAAAAATCGCCGGGGACCGGTGTTCACCTGCGCGGAGAGAAGTTGCAACGCGGCGATCGCAGGGCAGATGTCAGTCGAACAGGCACGACAGGCCTTCGTCAGCTTCGCCAGAATTGCCGGCGTTCTGATCGGCCCCGAGCCATCGGCGCCATTGCCGAAGATCGCTCTAAAGCAGTCGCGCCAAAACGCACTCTGAGTAGAGGTTGCCGACCTTTGCTTCCGTAACGCCAACTTCTGCGGAACCTTTGTAAGCGCCCGGTGATGGCCGCCTTCCGGGGTGGGGTTCGGATCGGATAGCAGTCGGGCTCTGGACGCGGAAGATAGTGTCCACGAGCGGGGCTTAATGGACACGATCGCGACGGATGGAGTGGCTGGCCAAGATTCTGGGATGACGCGCGCGCGCCGGCGCAAGTCATACTCTCTCGAAGAGAAGCAGCGGCTGGTTGCCGAGAGCTGTGAGTCAGGGTCGTCAGTGTCGCTGGTGGCGCGGCGGCACGATATCAATGCGAACCTGTTGTTCACGTGGCGCCGGCAGATGCGCACGCCGACATCGGTGGCTTCGCCGCTGGAATTGATCCCGGTCGAAGTCATCAGCAGCGCGCCGGCAGCCTCACCAGCCGCGGCGGTTGGGGCGGAACAGCGCGGCATGATTGAGATCGTCCTGGTCGGCGGTGTGCGCGTGCGGGTAGACGCCGCGATCAGCGAGGCAGCGTTGCGGCGAGTGCTGTCGGCTCTGAAGGCGGTGGCATGATCGCGCCCGGGTCTGGGGTGCGGGTCTATCTGGCGACGCAGCCCTGCGATATGCGCAAAGGGATGGATGGCTTGGCCGCCCAGGTCCAGAACGTGCTGGCCGCCGATCCCTTCTTATGCATCGGGTGAGATTTTGTGGCGGAGGCGTCTCGGCGCCAGCCGAGGCCTGCCAAATCTGGAATCCCCCGCCACATAATATTTCCTACCTCTCGGATGGGTGCGGGATCCCCCCGCGCCGCTATTCCGGAGGGAAAATATGCTCGAGTTCTATTTCTCGTATCGCGGGGTGCTCAAGCGCCTGCGTCGTGGTGCGCTCGGTGGCGAGATGGATCGCCTCGCCGAGCATTTTTTCACGCTCGGTTACAAGCGAGCGTCGGCCAAGATTTATCTGAGCCGGATTGCGCGTTTTAGCCAGTTTGCCGCGACGCGCTGTGGTCCGATGCCGATCCATCAAGATGTCATCGACAGCTATTTGGGCGCGTTTACTACGGATACTCCGCGCATTGGGGCAGTATCGGCTCTGGGCCATGCACGGCGAGTGGCTCCGGAGCGGTTCATTATTTCCGTTCCAAGTGAAGAGGATGATCCGGATACTCCGCTTCTGGCCTCCTTTTCGGACTATCTGCGCAGTGTACGGGGCCTGGAGCCGAAGACCCGCGAAGGCGTTCTTCTGGGCGGCCGCCGCTTTCTGGATTGGTTCCGCCATCACCATCCCGGCCAGGACATCGAGGCGTTGACGGCTAAGCAGGTCCTTGCTGCTGTCGAGCATCGGCTGACCAAACAACGCAACGCCACTCCCGCGACCGTGGCCAGCTATCGCGACGCCTTGCGCATGCTGATCCTCTTTGCCGCCGCCAGGTTGCGGAAGAGGCCGGCGGCGTTGGCGCTCGAAGATCTCGATCGAGACCTCGTTCTCGCCTTTCTCGACGAACTCGAAGAGAAGCGGAACAACACCGTCGCCACGCGCAATGCCCGACTAGCTGCGATACGATCTTTCTTCCACCATGTGGCAGCGGCCGACCCGGCGTCCTTTGGTATCGCGCAACGCGTGCTGACGATCCCCACAAAACGGGCGCACATTGAGGTGACGCGCCACCTCACCAACCCAGAAGTGGACGCAATCATTGCGGCGCCCGATCAGAGGACGCCCCGTGGCCGGCGCGACCGCGCGTTACTGCTGTTCCTGGCGCGGACCGGCGCGCGGATCTCCGAAGCCATCAGTGTCAATGCTGACGACCTTCAGTTGGAGCGCCCGCGTTCGCAGGTGCTGTTGCACGGTAAGGGGCGCAGAGATCGCGTCATCCCCGTTCCTCAGGATCTGGCGAGAGCGCTGGCGGCCTTGTTGCGCGAACGCGGAATCGCCAACCACGAACCACGACCGATCTTTGTCGGCGCCCACAATGAGCGCCTGACGCGCTTCGGGGCGACCCACATCGTACGACGAGCGGCGGCCAAGGCAGTGGCCATAAGGCCGGACTTGGCCGAAAAGCCCATATCGCCACACATCTTCCGGCACTCCCTCGCCATGAAGCTTCTCCAATCCGGCGTGGATCTTTTGACGATTCAAGCCTGGCTCGGGCACGCACAGGTCGCCACCACCCACCGCTATGCTGCCGCGGATGTCGAGATGATGCGCAACGGACTCGAAAAGGCGGGCATCGAGGGCAATTACGGCGCGCGCTTCCGACCCACCGATACCATTCTGCAACTGCTGAACAGCATCTAAGCTAAAACATTATGTGGCGGAGGATGCCAGATTTGGCAGACCCCGGCTGGCGCCGAGACGCCTCCGCCACAAAATCTCACCCGATGCATAAGTGTGGTTAGGTGGCGCGCCACCTAACCCTTCTCGGGGGCGCTGTTCGTGTTCCGGGGCAAGCGCGGCGACATGTTGAAGATCTTGGCCTGGGATGGAAGTGGGCTGTGCCTGTTCGCCAAGCGCTTGGAGCAGGGAAAGTTCGTCTGGCCGCCGATCGTGGCGGGTCGGCTTCAGCTGACACCGGCCCAGTTGGCCTTGCTCGTTGAAGGAATTGATTGGCGGCGGACGGTCGCACCGGAACCGGTCACGCGCCCGGAAGCCATCTAAATAAGTTCCTGATTCCAAGGATTTATTCTCGCTCGCGAGTCATGACTTTGCTATAAGCCGGCATGTCTCTTGCCACTGCGGAATTGCCGTCGGATCCGGACGCCCTGCGCGCGTTCGCGGCGGCTTTGCAGGCCGAGCTCTACGCCAAGACGCTGCATATCGAGAAGCTGAAAGCCCAGTTGGCGACGCTGCGGCGCGCGCGCTTCGGCCAGTCGTCCGAGAAGCTCGATCGGCAGATCGATCTGCTTGAGCTGATCATCGGCGATCTGGAGGAGGCCGAGGCCGCCAGCGAAGCCCGCCAGGATGCGACTGCGGCGATGCCAGGCGTGATGCCGGCGCCGACCAGGCCACAGCGCGTAGGCAATCGCCGGCCGCTGCCCGATCACCTGCCGCGCGAGGTCATCACCCACGCCGGGGTTTGCACCTGCCCGGCCTGCGGTTCCGAGCGTCTGCGCAGGATCAGCGACGATGAACGCGAGGTGCTGGAATATGTGCCGTCACACTTCAAGGTCGTCGTGCATGTGCGGCCGAAACTGAGCTGCCGGGACTGCGAGGCCATCACCCAGCCGACGATGCCGAGCCTGCCGATCGAGCGCGGCAGACCCGGCCAAGGGCTGATCGCCCACGAGCTGGTCTCCAAATATGCGACCACCTGCCTTTGAACCGACAGTCCGGCATCTACGCCCGCGAGGGCGTCGACCTCGATCGATCGACCCTGGCCGACTGGGTCGGACGGGCCGCTTGGCTGGTCGCGCCGATGGCCGAGCGCATCGGCGACTACGCTCGCGCCGGCCCGGCCATCCATGCCGACGACACGCCGATCCCGGTTCAGGATCCCGGACGCGGGCGCACCAAGAGCGGCCGGCTATGGGTCGTTGTGCGCGACGAAGGCACCTGGGGCTCGCCCAATCCGCCGGCGGCTTTCTATCGCTACTCGCCTGACCGCAACGGCGAGCACGCCCAAGCCCTGCTGGCGCCGGCATCCGGCTTCCTGCACGCCGACGCCTATGCCGGCTTCGACAAGCTCTACGAACCGGATCCGATCACCGGTCGCCCGCGCCTGGAGCCGGTCGCGTGTTGGGCCCATGCCAGGCGCGAACTGTTCGACGAGCACGCCAGGACCAAATCGCCAATCGCGCGTCAGGCACTGGACAAGATCGGCGCGATCTTCGCCGTCGAGCGCGAGATCAACGGCCGGGGCGCCGAAGTTCGTCTGGCCGTGCGCCAGGCTCAAAGCGTGCCGTTGCTGGCCGACCTCAAGGATTACCTGGAGACCAGCCTCGGCAGGATCAGCCGCAAAGGCGACCTCGCCAAGGCCATCCGCTACAGCCTCAACCGCTGGGAGGCGCTCTGCCGCTTCACCGAAGATGGCCGTCTCGAGATGACCAACAATGCCGCCGAACGCGCGATCCGCCCACTGACGCTCGGACGACGGAACTGGACCTTCCTCGGCTCGGACTCCGGCGGCGAGCGCGCCGCGATCCTCTACACCCTGATTCAGACCTGCATGTGTGGATGGCTCCCGCGGTGCAAGGGTTTTGTTTGAGCAATGCGCGAAAAGTTGGCGGCTTGCATGTGTCCGGCCTACGTAAGAGGCGGCACGTTTGGCCGCCGGCCCAGATGAGATCCGCGGATCGGGTCCATAACAAACTGACGCGCTTAGGGCGCCTACATGTCTACTGGGTGTCCCGATCTCGTCTATCACTGTCGCGTCATCTTCCCATTCAGCGCCGATGCACCACGAGCGCCAGGACCCGGCTGGTCCTGCCGGCCGATACTTATGCCGTGCGGTAGGTCTCCTCTCGCGTCATCACTGCCCAGATGATCCTCGCCATTTTGTTGGCCAGGGCGACTGCAGCGAGCTTGATCGGCTTGCGCGCAATAATGCGTCCTAGCCAACTTTGAGCGAAGTTCTGCCTGCTGCGCGACCAACGTATCGTGGACATGGCGCCAATGACGAGGAGCCGGCGGATAGTGCGATCGCCCATCTTCGTGATGCGGCCCAACCGTTCTTTGCCACCGCTCGAGTTCTGACGTGGCACAAGGCCAAGCCATGCCGCGAAGTCGCGGCCTGATCGGAAACCGCGGATATCCGGCACTCCAGCTAATATCGCGCTGACGGTGATCGGGCCGACGCCTGGAACGCTGAGCAACCTGGCAGCTTCGGGTTCTGCACGGCAATGCCTTTGCATTTGAGCTTCGAGAGCATTGATCTGAGCAGTTAGGGCGACGAGCTGGTCAGCCAGGATATTCAACGGTGCTCGTACCGCATCGGGGATCGGTGTCGCCGGATCGGATATCCTCTTGATGAGAGAGCCGACGTGCTGAGGGCCTGCCGCTGCGATTACACCGAACTCCGCCATATGACTCCGAATTGCGTTGATCAGCGAAACACGCTGCCGCGAAAGGAGTTCATGCGTGCGATGTACCACCCGCGCCGCCTGTTGCGCCAATGACTTCACGGGAGCGGAGCGAACCGCCGGTCGCGTCACCGCTTCGCAGATCGCTGCGGCGTCCGCAGCGTCGTTCTTTTGCCGCGCGACATAGGGCTTCACGTACGAAGCCGGAATCATCTTGGTGTCATGGCCAAGAGCGCGAATCTCGCGTGCCCAGTAATGCGATGATGCACATGCTTCCATGCCGACAACACAAGGCGGCAACTTGGCGAAAAAGCTCAGAACCTCCTCACGGCGAAGCTTCTTCTGGAGAACAGGGCGGCCTTTTGCATCCGCCCCATGAACCTGAAAAACGCGCTTTGCCAAATCGAGCCCGACCGTCGTTACTTCGTTCATGGATGACATCTCCTTTACGGCGATCGTCGCGACCGCTTCTAGACTATGACGCCGGAAGCGGGAGCCATCCACCTCATCAAGCTGAACGGCATCAATCCGGAGGCCTATCTCGCCGACCTGATCGGCCGCGTCAGCGACCATCCAGCCAATCGCATCGACGAGCTTCTCCCCTGGAACTGGCGCGCCCGATCCGACGCCAGACTGGCCGCCTGACCATGGCTGCGATCACCCGGGTCTACAGCCTCCCGCTCGCCGCCGAAATGCTCGGCGAGGACACCGAGCTGCTGTGGGAGGTCTATGTCGACATGGAACCGGAGGACGGCTGCCTCTGGGTCTACGGGCCCGACGATCAGCAGCGCCATGATCGTCGTGCGGTTCAAGGTGCAGTGCCAGCCTGGAAAGAGCGACCCGCTGGTCTCTGCATTTAAGGATGTCATCAAAGCCAGTCGGCCACTGGAGGGTGTCGCAAGTTTCGACATCGGACAGGATCTGGCCGATCCCGACTCATTCGTGGCCACGGAGGTGTTTGAAAACGAAGCCGCCCTGGAACGTCAAGAAGCGCTCGCCGAAGTCCAGAAGACGATAACTCTTCTTGGGGAGCTCGCCGCGGCACCTCCAGAGGCGACGATCTTCCATGTCTCTTCTTCACAGCCCTGGGGCTAGCTGGTTGATTGATCCCAACGACAAACTGCGGTGGGCGTGTCGGCTAGCCTATTATCGACTTCGCCCTAAGGCCTGCCGATATCCGCGGAACTCCTCAAGGATTGAATGGCGGTCGGACCCAGTGGCCTCGTCCTGCGACGGCGGCGAGAAGCGTGCGAAGCACCTGGACATCCTGATGGAGGAGTCCCCGACTGTCGATCACCGCAATCTGCCATCGCGCGGCCGCCTCGATGCTGGTGCCTGGCGGCACCGACATCAGCCAGTCGATGAACACCTCCTCCGGCGGCGGCAACGGCGATATGGCCGCCATCGTCTTGCCATCGAGCTTCTTGCGCGGGGCAGCGGCCGTCGCCTCTCGATCGCTGACGCTCATGCCTCCACCTCCAGCGGCGACAGAGGTATGGAGCAGCAGGCGAGGATGTAGCCGTCGGCGATCTCCTCATCGAGAATGCCGCCGTTGTGGTTCATAGCGACCTCACCGGAGATCTTCTTGATCCGGCATGTGCCGCACAGGCCGAACTCGCAGGCGGCCGAGATGCGAACGCCGTTGGCGCGAGCGGCCTGAAGCACCGTCTGCTCGGCATCGCAGCGCCCATCGACATTCGAACCAACGAAGCTGATCGGGAACGCGGTGCCGGCTGCCGCGTCTTCGTCTCCTGGCTCGATCTGAGCAGGCAGCATTTCGGCTACCGGGGTGCCGAAGCTTTCCTGATGATAGCGCGCCATGTCGAAACCCGCTACCTGCAGCATGTCCCTTACGGCGCGCATGAACGGATCGGGGCCGCAGCAGAACAGCTCGCGCTCACGGAAGTCGGGCGCGAGCAGCGGCAGCCGAACGGCATCGATCCGCCCCATGTGGCCGAACCAGCTTTCGCGGCTCGACCGCTCCTCGATCATGAATCCGAGAGACAATCCGGGCATGCGGCTGCCGAGGAGTTCCAGCTCCTTGCGGAAGATGATCTCCTCCGGCGAGCGGGCGCAGTTGACGAAGGCGACGTCGGTCCATGGTGCGCAGTCGTTCAGCCAGCGTAGCATCGACATCATCGGCGTGATGCCGGAGCCCGCCGAGATGAACAGGTATTTCGCAGCCGGATGGTCGTGGTGGGAGAAGTTGCCTGCTGGACCTAGCGCCTTGACGCGAGACCCCGGCACAAGATTGCCGAACATCCAGCGGGTGCCGATGCTGTCTACCTGTGCCTTGACCGTCACGGCGATGGAGAAGGGCCGCGAAGGCGAAGACGACAGCGTGTAGGTCCGCATAAGCGGGCCGGCGGCCGTCGGCAGCTCCAGCGTCACGAACTGGCCCGGTTTGTAACGGAACCAGGTCTGCGCATCCGATCGGAAGGTGAAGGTTTTCACGCCGGGTGCTTCGTCCGCCACGGCGATCACCTCCAGCACCTGGAGGCGATCGTTCCACGGGGCCATCTCGTCGAGGTGGCGATAGAGGCTGTGATCGTTCATGGCATTCATGGCGCTTCCCTCAGGCGACGCTGCGCAGCGCGGGCTTCTGCCCGTCGGTGAGCCTCGGTTCGATGAAACGGGCGTACCAGTCGACGAACTGGATCACGCCGCCTTCGTGATGCTCGGAGTAGGGGCCGGTCTCATAGGCCGGCGACCTGATGCCGAAGGCGTTCTCCTCGACGATGCGGCGGTCCTCGTCGTTGGTCTCGGTCCAGACGTGGGTCAGTCCCTTGAGGTCGTAGTCGACGCCCTCGACCGCATCCTTGTGCACGAGCCACTTTGTGGTGACCGCCGTCTCCGTCGCGCTGATCGGCAGGACGCGGAAGGTGACCGCATAATCGCCAAGGACGTGGTTCCACGTTGTCGGATAGTGGTAGAGCAGAAGCGTGCCGATGCGGTCGGTGAAAACCTGGTCTGACAGGTTCCTGCGGACGGCGCGCCTTCCCGTCGTCGTGTAGCTGACGGCCTCGCCGAGAAGCGGCGCGCGGGTTGCACGGTACTGCCCGTCCTTGTCTATGCAGAAGCGCGATGGCAGGCCTGCCGCCTCGCAGCGGGCCCAGTGCGCCAGCATGTCGGGGTCGCTGTCAGCGCCGTTGACCCCGGTGACGGTCGGCGCCTCGGGAAAGGTCTTACAAAGTTCGGGATGGTTGGCCGCGCAGTGGTAGCATTCTCGGTTGTTCTCCCACACCAGCTTCCAGTTGCCCTTCTCGAAGATGGTCGACTCGAAGGCGACCTTGGCGTCGACGAGACTGTGGGGAGCGAAGTAGGGCTCCATCAGCGTCCGGAACGGGCGGAAGTCGGCGGGTTCCTTGGCCAGGCAGATGAAGATGTAGCCGCCGCCGCTTTCGCAGGCGACGGGCTTCAGCCCGAAATCCTCCTTCTTGAAGTCCTCGGCCATCTGGCGGGCGAAGACCAGTTTGCCGTCGAGATCGTAGGTCCACTGGTGGTAAGGGCAGACCAGCCGTGCTGACGTTCCCCTGTCGCTGGTGCAAACGCGGCTGCCGCGGTGGCGGCAGGAATTGTGGAAGGCGCGGATCTGTCCGTCGCGTCCGCGCACGATGACGACGGGATAATCGCCCACCTGGACGGTGAAGAAACTTCCGGCCTTGGCGACCTCGCAGTCGTGGCCGACAAACAGCCAGTCCCGGTACCAGATCAGCTCAAGATCGAGCTTGTAGAAATTGGGGTCGATGTAGAAGGGTTGCGGCAGGCTGAAGCCATCGCGCCTTTCGCGGATGAGCTTCAGCATTTCGTTGCGCGTATCCATGTCCGTCCTCGCTAGCGGCACAAGGACTGAACTGGTGGTATGGAGGGGAAGATCGCGCGGGACGAACTGCCCGAACGCTCTGCCTCTTGACCGCCCACCGCGATCAGTCGGTTGAAAGAGTTCGAGGCTGGTTTCCGGGCTCCGAAGCTGTCCTTTGTTGAGGACTGTCCCGACACCTTCCCAGGCATACGCCCAGTGGTTCTCCCGTCGAGACGACAAGCTTCGCTACCGTTGCGGGGGCAGCGTCGGCATCAAACCGACTTCCCAATTATCCCGCAGGCCAATTCGCCAACGGGCACCTTGAACGTGTCGATCAGATCACGGACGCGTCGCTGACAAAGCCTGGAAAGCGACATCGGCAGATTGCAAAGACGACAGCGACCGTGGCGATCGTCAGTTGCTTCCGCGCGCTTCATCAGCACGGCGTCAATGATCCAGCCATTGGCTCGTTGGGCTTCGTCGCGGACACGCTCGGCAAGGAGGCGAATGCCGCCCAGAGATTGTTCCAGCAGCGCTGCGCGCGTGCCATCAGATCGAGACAACTCGGAACGGCATCGGTTCTCACCTGCAGCACGTTGTCGGTCGTGCGGGAAGCGTCGAAGGATTCAAATATTCCCCGGCCCTTGGGGAGCAAGATGGGATTGCGGGCGTACGGAAGTTCACACGCCCGCATTGGTGTGCTGCCGGTTTCGCAGCTTTCTCTCGGATGCGTCACGGACGGCCTGCCAGCCAGAAACTCGACGATCGCTACGGATCGGGGTCAGGGATCCGCCGAGCCTTCGCAAACCCGCAATCCGTCGCGATGAAGCGTTCCAGCATCGGTACGATCAGCCGAACGGGTTCGGTTGCCGGCTGACCGCTCTCGCGGCCGAGGATCTCCGCATAAGTCTTGAGATCGCGATGCAACGACGCTGGAAGCTCCAGCGTCACCTTCACAGGCCTGTCGTCGGCGATGGGGCTTAGCTTCAGCTTGATCATTGTGTTGCGCCATAGGGCTCGAGCACGAGATCGCGCGTGACGATGACGCGGACCGGGAAGCCAGGCCGGATGGTCAGCATCGGCGCGATGTTGAGCTGGCGGCGGATGATCTGCTGACCTGCCTCGTTGATCGTGTCCTGGGCGCCGTTGCGCATGGCATTGATCAGCCGGTCATCGTTGTCGGTGGCGAGCTCCGCCCCGACGCTGTCCGAAGCCGACATCGTTGCTGTATTGGCCGATGACGCGGGTGCCCTGCGGCACCAGCAGGAAGCGTCCCGTCGGGCTGTCATAGACGTTTTCGGTGACCTGCGCCATGATTTGACCGGGCAGATCGGAGCGGATGCCGGTGATCAGTGCGGCCGGGATCACCGCGCCCGCCTGCAGCACATAGGGCGATGTCGGAGCCGCGACGCGATCGGGCGAGACGCTGCGCTTGTCGGGCGGGGCATTGAGGAAGGCGTTTTGACGCTCGACGGCCGTCGGCGTCGATGGCTGGGGGTCGAGGCCGAGTGCGGTTGGATTCGGCATCGGCTGCACTGGGGAGGTCGGCGACGCGGTAGGCGTCGCAGTCAATACCGGTCGTGTTTCGGTCGGCACTAACAGCTTTGCCGTGCGGGCGGATTCGAGCTCCTGCTGCCGACGCTGCTCCTCGGCGCTCAGGTTTGGGTCGGGCGCGACGATCGGCGGCGGCCGCACCGCGTTTTGCGCATTGAGGATCGGTCGGCCAAGGTCGCCGGGAAGCGGCGAGCCGAGGATGGGACCGGTGTAGTCGCGCGGCAGGCCAGCGAGCCCGTCGGCAACGGCGAGGCTGTCCGTCGAAATCAGTTCTTGCGGCTTTCTGGCCTTGCGGCTCTGAAGCGCGTAGATCAGAGCGCCACCCAGGCTGACGCCGGCAATGAGGCTGAGACCGGCCAGCACCTTGCGCGAAAGGCGCGTCACACGCGGGGGCTCGGGGCGCAGCCGCATCGCAGGTTCGTCGGTGAGCGGCAGGGCGTCATCGGAGAACGACGCTTCCTTTTTCTGTCCGGGGTTGGTCGCGCTCATGAAGCCGGCCTTGAGTCAGCGCGCACGATGCGGACGCGCCTCTGACGATTGCTGGATGGTCTCGACCGCGGCCGAGCCGCCTTCGGCGGCAGCCTGGAACGAGGCGGTGCGCACGGTGATCACCTTCATGGCGTCGAGCGCCTGCACCGTCTGGATGGCGTTGCCGGCATAGATCGGGCGCTTGAAGGTGTCGGACGAGACGACCTCGATGATTTCGGAGACCTGGCCGACGTCGAGCAGGGCTGCGACGCGCGGCGAAACGTTCTTGCCGGTCGAGGTGGCGGCGGCGACGATGGTGTCGTAGTTGCCGGCGAGCGAGACGACGAGGGCCGCCGTCGGCTCGGCCATCCGCAAACCCACGCACCAATTGCCGCGTCAGCGGCTTCGTTCAATCCCGCGAGAGTCAGCCGTCAGAACCTTTGGTATCATATACCCTAGAAGAGAAGCAGCGGCTGGTGGGCGAGAGCTGTGAACCCGGGGCGTCGGTGTCGCTGGTGGCGCGGCGGCACGATATTAATGCGAACCTGTTGTTCACGTGGCGCCGGCAGATGCGCACGCCGGCGTCGGTGGCTTCGCCGCTGGAATTGATCCCGGTCGAAGTCATCAGCAGCGCGCCGGCCGCCTCACCAGCCGCGGCGGTTGGGGCGGAACAGCGCGGCATGATTGAGATCGTCCTGGTCGGCGGTGCGCGCGTGCGGGTGACCGAATACCTGAAGCAGTACCGGACACCGATCTTCAGAGATTGTGGCGACCATGGGGTCGGGCACGGTAGCGGATCGTACCTGAGCGTCGGCGACCGCATCTTTGTCCTAACGAACGCGCATGTCGCGGTCGCACGTGAGAGTGGAGAGCGGCTCCTCTACCAGTTCGCAGACTCCAACGATCTCCGCGCCATCGCTGGCAATCACGTGAAGTTCGGAGAACCGCTCGACGTCGCGCTTCTCCCCGTGGACGCTGCGGCATGGAAGAGCGCGCCCCATGGATCACGCGCCATTGAATTCGATCAGATCGCATGGGCCCACTCGCCCTACCCGACCGAACTCATGACCTTCGTCGGGTTCCCAGGTGACGACGTCGGGTTCTTCTTTGAGACGGTCAGGGCCAAGGCGCAGTGTTTGACCGGACGGGAAGTCGAGCTTCCACCTGGCGACGATCGTTTCAGTTCACGCTTCCACTTCGGCCTCGACTATAATCCCAACCTCTCCAGCGACGTGATCGGCAACAAGGGGTTGTCACGGCCCCCCGGGCTGAGCGGCTCGGCAGTCTGGAACACCTGTTTCGTTGAGGCGAAAGCGTGCGGTATTGCCTGGACACCTGAATTGGCAAAGGTCACCGGGGTAATTTGGGGCTGGCCGTCCAACGTTGGCTGCCTCGTCGCGACCCGGGCCGAGTATCTGCGCAGCTTCCTGTTGTCCGCGCTCGCGGAGATCAGCTGAATGGCGGCTCGACTGCCCTCAGTTAGCCGACGCGAACCATGCAACGGCCGATAAATTTGTCCGCGAAGGTAATCCTCGGCTTTCCGGCCGTTTCCTCAATGCCGTAGGTAAAGACCTGGATGCCGGCTTCTTCGAGCGCAGCGGCCATGATTGGCTTCAAAGGATCGTCGGGAATTAGGAGTGCGGTGGTCGGCGCCGAAGCGATGCCGATAAGACTTGGATAGAGTTGAAGCTGACCGACGCCTTCATATAGGGCGTGGGCGGACGTGCTCGTCTTGATCTCGATGAGCAAATTCGCCGGTTCGATCAACGCGTCCACGCAGAAGCCATTTCGTTTAGGCTTGCGCAGTTCCTTGCCAACGACCTTCTTTAGTTCAGCGAAGATATGCCCTTGCAGTGCCTTCACCTCAAAGGTGCCGCCTAGACGGGTCGATTTCGTGACGCGCCACTTCTCATCCATGCCATAGGTCACGGTGGTCTCATCTTCGACAGGACGTGGCTCACCACCGCCAGCCCTGCTCCGAGCACGGACGCACGCGTTGGCAAAGGCTGCGGTCTGCGCGACGATGTCCCCGGGTTTGGCGCTTAGATCCGCCACGACGTAGAAGTGCCGCGCCGAGCGTTCGCCTTTCACAATCAAAGGCACTTCAGCCAGCCCGCTGAGCTTGGCGAAGTCGTCCTTTATAAGGCGCGACAGGTTGTTCTTCTGGAGCCTTCCCTCGCGAAGCAGCAGCAGACGTCCCAGGTCGTCGCAACCCAGCACTGTTGTCGGCCCTTTGTCGTGGCGGGACGCTTTCGGCTGCACGATCTTGACGACGCCGTCCCCATATTCTGGGTCGGCTCCGAGCATCACCTGTGTGGTGATATCTCCCCCCTCGCCGTGACCGTAGTTCGTGAAAACTACCCCGGTGCCCTCAATGACCCACCCATAATCCTTGGCAAGCGAGTTGGCGGTCAGTGTGCCAGCCCATTGCCGAAAGGCGCGGCTGCAAGCGCGCTGGTTAGCTACGATCTTGATCATGATCCCCCGGTGCCTCACTGCGCTGCATGTCTCGTCGGCTTATAGGGAAAGTGCGGAACATTCGGATCGCCACCTTCAACGTGAACGGCGTCAATGGTCGGCTGCCCGTGCTCCTCAAGTGGCTCACGGCTACCGACTACGACATCGTCTGCCTCCAGGAACTGAAAACGTCCGACGAGAATTTTCCGGTCGAGGCTATCCGGGAAGCGGGATACGGCGCCATCTGGCATGGCCAGAAATCCTACAACGGAGTGGCGATTCTGTCTCGGGGGACGGATCCGGTTGAACGCCGGCGCGGCTTGCCAGGCGATCCCGATGACACCCACAGCCCCTACATCGAAGCCGACGTGAACGGGCTCGTTGTCGGTTGCCTCTACCTGCCGAATGGGAATCCGGCGCCTGGTCCCAAGTTCGACTACAAGCTGCGCTGGTTCGACCGCCTCATCAGCTACGGGCAGGACCTGCTCGAAGCGGGCGGGCCGACTGTGCTGTGTGGCGACTACAACGTCGTGCCAACCCCGATCGACGCGGTCGCGCCGGTACGATGGCTCGGCGATGCGGTTTTCTTCCCAAAGAGCCGGCAAGCCTATGCGAAGATGCTCGAGCAGGATGGATCGACGCAGTTCGCCGCATCCATCCGGAGAAGGGCGTGTACACCTATTGGAATTTCTCCTATCAGGGCGGCTATGATCGGAGCTCGGGTCTGCGGATGGATCAACTCCTCATTAATCCCTCACTATCAGATCGCCTAGGCAACGCCGGCGTCGATGCAGAGTTGCGAACGTGGGAGAAGCCGAGCGACCATGCGCCGGCATAGATCGATCTCGATTGAGCATCGATGAACAGCCGCGAGGCGGGATTAGGCACTGACCAAAGTTTGAATACAAATTCTGGTCACAACGATGTTTTCGATCGCTACTGACCAATTTTTATATATAATCTTCGGTCAGAAAGGCGGCCCAGATGCCAGACCCGACGTCCGACACGCTCGATCGCATTCACGACCGGATCACCCAGGCGGCGCCGGCCGGCGTATGGTCGCGCGCCGACTTTCTCGACATTGGGACACCGAATGCCGTCGAGAAGGCGCTGCAACGGCTGACCCTGCGGGGTGACATCCGCCGGCCCTATCGCGGCCTCTACGACAAACCCAGCGTCAGCAAGCTGACCGGCAAGATGGTGTTTCCGCCCCGAGCCTCGTTCATCGACGCTATCGCCCGGCGCGACAAGCTGCGCGTGCTGGTCGATGGGATGACCGCCGCGAACGACCTCGGCCTGACGACAGCCGTCCCGGCGCGCTCGACGATCTATGCCGACACCTATCCGCGAACGATCGAGATCGAGGCGAGCGCAGGCGATCCGCTGGCGACCAGGCCGGTCATCTACAAACTCGACTTCAAGCGCATCTCGGCAAAGACGGCATTCTGGGCCGGCCGGCCCGCCATGCGCGTGATCCAGGCGCTGACGTGGTTTCGAGACGAGCGATCGAGCTTGGATGCGGCCGTCAACGGGATCGTCCGGCATCTGTCGCACAATCCCGACCGGGACAAGATCGCACAGGACCTGCGGGAGAACATTCAAGCGGTCCCCGCGTGGATGTATCCGCTGGTTGAGACAATCACGCGCAGGACCGTCGAGGATCAAACCGAAAGCGCGCCGGAGTCAGAACTCACGAAGGGCGATAATGCAGAAGACGTTCATTGAGATCCTGCGTTCGAGCGTCGACGAACGCCGTACGCTCTTCGAGACGGTCGCTGCCCATTTGGGCACTCAGGCGGCAAATATCGAAAAGGACCTCTACGTCTGCTGGGTGCTCGACTTTCTGTTCAACCGTCGGCCGAACGACCCGGTCGGGCTCTATTTCAAGGGCGGCACCAGCCTGAGCAAGGCGTATGGATTGGTGCGCCGGTTCTCCGAGGACATCGACATCGGCATGTACAAAGCTGATCTGTATGTCCCGCTGGAAGCCGACATCGCCGCCCTGCCCTCCGTCAATCAGCAGCAACGCGCGCTCGCTGAGAAGGTCGACGAGGCCGCGCGGCAGTACATCTCAGGACCGCTCAGAGAACTGCTGACCAGGGAGCTCGCGGTCGTCGAAGAGGCGGCCGGACGTCCTGGCCATTTTTCGCTGGGCTTCGGCTTTGATCTATATCGCAATAAGGAAGCGCTCGACATCCTGGTGCTTGGCTACAAGAGCGTCTTTGAGTCCGCGGGCAGCTATGTGCAGGCGGCGGTCCGCATCGAAGGCGGTGCGCGCCCCGATCCCGAGCCGGCCGAGCCACGCGAGATCGTGCCCTACATCGCTGCCGAAATGCCGGACGGGGAAAGCCTCGCCTTTCGGAACGTGACGACGGTGAGGCCCGAGCGGACCTTCTGGGAGAAAGTGCTGATCCTGCATGCGATGACGGAGATGACAGAAAAGCGGCGTCAGGATGCCAATCCCGAGCGGCCCGTGCCTGATCTCAATCGGTACTCACGCCACTACTACGACGTCCATCAGATCTGGACGCACCCCGATTACGGCGTCGCGACGGCGTCCATACGCGAGCTTGCTGAGGCCTGCCGACAGCACAAGGAGCTGATGTTTCGCGCGCCCGATCATCGTTACGACCGCGCGGTGCCGGGCAGCTATCGCCTGGTTCCGACGGAAGATATGCGGGCCAAGCTCGCGACGGACTACCAGCGGATGTCATCGATGATTTTCGGAACGCCGCCGGCCTTTGCGGAGGTCATGGCGAGCATCAAGGCGCTCGAGCAATATCTCAACGTCGCGCCGGCCAATGTCGGGGCGTCATGAGCGCCTCGCTCTTTGCCAGCGTCGAACCTCCTGCGTCATGTCGGGCAGAAAGATGCCAGCAGTCACTGAACATGTCGGTGAGAGGACGGCATAGGGGAAAAGCCGACACGGCCATGTTCTGGGGGAGTGGAATGGCATGACATTGATCCGAGTGCTCGAAATCGAGAACTTTCGTGCGATCAAGAAGCTCCGATGGTTGCCGGGTCCAGGCGTGAATTGTCTGATTGGGCCGGGCGACAGCGGGAAATCCACCATCCTCGACGCCATCGATCTGTGCCTTGGCGCACGGCGATCGCTGACTTTCACGGATGCGGATTTTCATGCGATCGATTTTCATCAATCCATCCGCATTTGCGTGACCCTTGGCGCTCTTGATGAGCCGCTCAAGAACATGGACACGTACGGGGATTTCCTCGTGGGGTTCAACGCCGGCACCGGCATCATTGAGCCCGAACCAGGAGCGGGGATCGAAACGGCACTGACCCTGCAACTCACGGTGCAGAGTGATCTCGAGCCGGAATGGTCACTTGTATCCCCGCGCGCTCAGGCAGCGGGACGCACCCGCAATCTCAACTGGGCCGATCGCACCCGAATTGCGCCTGCGCGTCTGGGTGTTACCGGGGACACCCACCTGACGTGGCGGCGCGGCTCGGTGCTGAGCAAACTTTCAGATGGCAAGGCGGATACATCGAACGAGCTTACCCGGTTGGCCCGCCAAATGCGGGACGCCTTCGACCAGAAGGAACTCAAGGAACTCGAAGGGTCACTGAAGCTGGTCACGACCGCTGCAGGCGAGATGGGTGTGCCAGTCGGCGCGGCGGTGCAGGCTCTCATCGATGCGGGCTCGGTCACCTTCACGGGCGGCACGATCTCTCTTCACGATGAGAATGGCATAACGCTCCGATCTCTCGGCCTGGGCTCGTCGCGTTTGCTTATCGCGGCGTTGCAGCGAAAGGCTGCTGACAAGGCTACGACCTTCCTGATCGATGAACTTGAATATGGTCTGGAGCCGCACCGCATCATCCGGTTGCTCGGAGCGCTTGGTGCAAAAGAAGAAGTTCCCCCGCTGCAGGTGTTCGCGACGAGCCATTCCCCGACGGCTGTTACGGAATTGAGTGCCCATCAGCTGCATATCGTGCGACGCAATAGCGGTGGAGAGCACGTCGTCACCCGCGCCGGCGACGCCGGCGACGTGCAGGGCACGATCCGAGCTCACGCCCACGCCCTGCTCGCCACCTCGATCATCGTGTGCGAAGGCGGCAGCGAGATCGGGCTCATGCGCGGACTGGATCAGCATTTTACCAGTACGGGTGAAATATCCTTGGCGGCCTGTGGGGCCACGCTCGTCAACGGCAACGGTGATGAGACCTTCAGCCGCGCCAATGCCTTGAAGTCTCTTGGATATCGCGTCGCCATCCTGCGGGATAGTGACAAGCTCGCGCCGGCCGACGCGGAAGCGACCTTCCTTGCCGGGGGAGGGAATGTTTTCGCCTGGGGCGGCGGCCGAGCCCTGGAGCAGGAACTCTTCGTTGCCCTTCCCGATGGTCCCGCCGCCAAGCTGTTGGATCTTGCCGTCGAGACAAAGGACCGAGCGCTCGTTGAGGCGCATATCAAGACGATTTCGAACGGAGCGCAAACACTTGACGGCTTGGAGACCGAGGCGCTGATCAATGGTTTCAGTGCCGATAGCCGGGTACTCCTAGGCAATGCGGCGGCCCGCTTCGGCTGGTTGAAGACCATTACGGCCATGGCGGTTGCCGGGCGGACTATTGTCGGCTCTGTCGCAAACCTGAAGTCTTGAGGCGGTTTGCCGCTTTGGCGATCCGTCAGGCGGCGACAATTTCGAACTGCTCAGCGATCGACGGCGCCGGATTATGGGCATACCTCGCTTGTCGTTTGCGCATCATGTGGACCATCTCGATGCCGGAAAGAATGATGGCGGCGCTCGACTGCGACTTGAAGCCGAGCATGGACCGAATGCGGCGCTTGACGCGGCGATGATCCTGCTCGATGCGGTTGTTCAGAGTAAGCGTCGTCCCGTCCGCACCTTCACCATCGTGAGGTAAGAGCCCAATGTGACGATCCGTTTTGGAGGATCGTTTTGTGTCTAGGCTTGACCATAGACTTGAGCCGGACAGTGAGGTCCGGCGCTTTGAGGTAATCAACGGGGCGATGGGGCGTCGGCGCTGGAGCGCTGACGAGCGGGCGCAGATCCTGGAGGAGTCACTTGCGCCCGGTGCGGTGGTTTCGGCGGTGGCCCGTCGGCATGGACTGACGCCGCAGCAGTTGTTCACCTGGCGGCGCGAAGCGCGGAAGCGGGCGGAGGCCGAGACGTTGTCCTTCGTTCCGGTCGTGGTCGCGCCGGAGCCGGCAGATGCAAAGGGGCCGAAGCCGCCCCGGTCCAAGCGCCGTGCCCCGCGACGGCGTACGGCGGCAATCGAACTGGAGGCGGCCGGTGTCACGGTGCGGATCTGCGACGGCGCGTCTGCGGCCACGATTGCGGCGGTGGTCGGTGCCTTGAAGGGCGCATCGTGATCGGCCCGACCGGCGCGGTGCGCGTCCTGGTGGCGACGAAACCGGTGGACTTCCGCAATTATGCGGAGCGCAGGATTATGCGGAGTCCTGGCCGGTGCAGATAAACATACATGCTTAATATCAATGTGTTGCGTGCAATCGCGCAACCTTTTCAGTCAGCATAATTTGGTCCTCCCTGAGGTGTGCATGCATTTCAAGGGGAGACGATATGGTCATCACGAAGAGTAAGTCACTGAACCCGGGCCGTATGGACGCCGGCTTCCTGATTCCATTGGTTGCAGAGTTTGGATCGCACCTCGAAGTTCTTGGCTACAGCCGACTGACGATCAGTGGCTATACGGATTCCGCCCGGCACTTCGCAGCATGGATGCTCGAGGCAGGCTTGCCGCTGGACGAGATCTGCAAGGACACGGTCGATCGCTTCGCCCACCACCATTGCCAGTGTGCCGGAGCCCGGCGATGGAACGGTGTATCGAGGAAGTATGCGAGGCGGGTGGGCAGGTTCGTCGCATTCCTCGCCGAGCGTCAGTTCATCGCGCCGGCGCCGAGCGTCGCGGCGGAGATCGTTCATCCGCAGATCCTGGGCTACCAGCGATGGCTCGCCGTTCACCGTGGCCTGTCCGTTCGGTCGATTTGGCGTCAAGGCCGTATGATCAAGCGTTTGCTGTCCGCCCTTGGCGAAGAATCGCGGGCCTACAGCGCCACCACCATCCGCGCGACAGTCCGCGCCGAGGCGGAGCGGTGCTCTCCCAGCCACGTCAGGACAATGACGAGCGCACTTCGAGGCTATCTTCGCTTCCTCGCAGCGTCGGGCCTGTGTCGCCCCGGGTTGGACCAGGCGGTGCCGCCGGTCCTGCAATGGCGGCTCTCGGCTCTGCCCCGCTATCTGCCGACCGCGGAGGTCGAGCGCATGATCGCCTCGTGCGACCTGGCAACGCCGCTCGGTCTGCGCGACCGGGCGATATTGCTGCTCCTCGGACGACTCGGCCTGCGTGCTGGAGATATCTGCTGCATGCGCCTTGATGACTTCGACTGGGCGGCCGGCACGCTGCGTGTGAGCGGCAAGAGCCGGCGGGGCGTGCGTTTACCGCTGCCACAAGACGCGGGCGACGCGGTCTTGGCCTACATCGAGACCGGCCGACCGACGGTGACGGAAGATCGACTATTCCTGCGATCGATCGCGCCCTATCGGCCGTTCACGACGTCCTCATCGATCGGTGGGATCGTCGTCCGCGCCTTGCGACAGGCCGGCGTTGAAGATCCTCCATTCAAGGGCGCGGGCCTTCTTCGTCATTCCGCCGCGACGACCATGTTGCGCGCGGGCGCGACGCTTGAGGCTGTCGGCGCCGTCCTGCGTCATCGCTCGCTCGACATGACGGCACACTACGCGAAGGTCGATGTGCCCATGCTCGAGACAATCGCCCAGCCTTGGCCGGGAGAAGCATCATGCTGAATGAAGACCTGGACCGGCATATCAGCCTTCATCACGCCCTGGGCTTCAAGTTCCGTACCCAGGCGCTGCTCCTGCGCAATTTTGTGGCCTATGCTGAAGCGCGCGGCGATCAGATCATCAGCGCCGATCGTGTCCTCGCCTGGGCTGTGGAAGCACCGTCACCACAACAACGGCGCAACCGTCTTCTCGAAGTCCGCCGCTTCGCGATCGCAATGCATGCCGAGGATGACCGGCACGAGATACCGGCCACCGATGCTTTTGGGCGTGGCCTGTTCACCCGCAGGATTCCTCATATCTACAGCCAGGACGATATCCTGCGCTTGATGACCGCCGCCGCATCTCTATCGCCGGCCGGGACGATCCGGCCCTTGACCTACGCCACCTTGTTCGGGTTGCTCGCTGCGACCGGCATGAGGATATCCGAAGCCCTCGCGCTGCGCCTGGCGGATATCACCGACGATGGCCTGATCGTTGACAAGACCAAGTTTAAGAAGAGCCGGCTGCTGCCGCTGCATCCGTCAACCCGACGAGCACTGAACGCCTATCTGGCGGTCCGGTTGCGCGTCGCCGCCGAGAGCGACATTCTGCTGATCGGCAACACCGGCAAGGCGGTGGCCTATCCGACGGTCATCGCTATCTTCCTGCGGTTGACCCGTTCTATCGGACTTCGCCGAACACCCGGCACCGGCGGGCCGCGGATCCACGACCTGCGTCATACCTTCGCCGTCCGCTCTCTTGAGAGCTGTCACAGCAACGCCGCCGCGGTGTCGCGGCATATCGTCGGATTGAGCACCTATCTCGGCCATGCTCACGTTACGGATACCTACTGGTATCTTCAGGCGAGCCCGGCGCTGATGACCCATATCGCCGACGCCGGCGAAGCGCTGCAGCGGGGAGAAGTGCAATGACAGCGCTCGCCCCACCTCTCGCGACCTTCCTTCGCGAGCATCTTCCTCGTGAGCGCCGCGCCAGTCCGCATACCTGCGAAGCATACGCCTATAGCTTCCAACTGCTGGTCACGTTCGCCGCACGGCGCCTTGGGACACAACCTTCCCGGCTGGAGATCGAACAGCTGGACGTGCCGATGATCCTGGCCTTCCTGGAATATGTCGAGCAGGAACGCGGCAACTCGGCACGATCACGCAACGCCCGTCTGGCAGCCATCAAGTCGTTCTTCCACTTCCTGGAGTATCGCCTGCCGGCCTGCCTCGATCAGGCTTCGCGGGTGCATGCGATACCGATGAAGAAGATCGATCAGGGGCTGGTCGCCACTCTGACCCGGACCGAGATCCAGGCACTACTGGATGCTCCGGACCCTCGCACGCTCTCTGGCACACGCGACCGGGCGATGCTTCATCTTGCGTTCGCTGCCGGGCTGCGTGTGTCCGAACTCGTCGGGCTCAGGGTCGATCAGTTCGACGCGAGGGCGCCGGCCAGCATCCATGTCATGGGTAAGGGCCGGCGAGAGCGCGTTCTGCCACTATGGCGGGAGACCACGGCCGTGATCAGAGCTTGGCTCGCAGTCCGTCCGCGGGGTCTGGATACCGCGCTGTTCCTCAACAGCGCCGGACGGGTGATGACCCGTTCCGGGTTCGAATACATTCTCGCCAAGCACGCTGAGAAAGCCGCGGCCGCCCAGCGCTCCATCATTGGAAAGAAGGTGTCGCCGCACGTCCTTCGGCACAGTTGCGCGATGCACATGCTCCAGGCGACGCACGACATCCGAAAGGTCGCACTATGGCTCGGCCACGTCAGCCTTCAAAGCACGGAGGCCTACCTGCGGGCGGATCCGTCCGAGAAGCTGGAGGCTCTGAACGCCGCCTCAGCCCCGAACCTCAAGCCCGGTCGCTTCCGACCGCCTGACAAGCTATTGGCAATGATCAACGGCGGTGAGGCCGAAAATTATGCGGAGTGATGCACCCGAAAAGCCTTGGCCAGTTCTCGGTCAAACGGCCAGGACTCCGCATAATCCTGCGCTCCGCATAATTGCGGTTATGCAGAGCCCCGCATAACCGCAAGGGAGCGGAAGGTCTGGCGGCGCTCGTGCGCGAGACGATGGGCGCGGATCCGTTCTCGGGCGCGGTCTACGTGTTCCGGGCCAAGCGCGCCGACCGGATCAAGCTGGTCTACTTCGACGGCACGGGCGTATGTCTGTTCGCCAAGCGGCTGGAGGATGGCAAGTTTTGCTGGCCGGGCATTACCGACGCCGTCGTGCGGCTGACGGCTGCGCAGTTGCAGGCGCTGCTGGAAGGCCTCGACTGGCGGCGGGTGCACGAGACGCGCGAGACGCGTGTTCCGACGACAGCGAGCTGACCATCGCATCATTGCCAAACCACTGGAATCCATGCTTGAATCCGCTTTGTGACCGACGCGGCCGCTGCCCTTCCCGACGATCCTCACGCGCTTCAGGCGATGCTTCTGGCCGAACGCGCGGAGAACGAGAAGCTCCGCCAGATCATCAAGGAGTTGCAGCGCCATCGCTTCGGCCGGAGGGCCGAGAGCCTGCCTGAAGACCAACTGCTCCTGGGGTTGGAGGAAGCCGAGCAGGTGGAGGCGGAGGGCTTCGCCAGCGAGGAAACTGCAGACCCCACGAAGCGTGACGCCCGGGCTCGTAAGCGCCGCGCCAACCGCGGTTCGTTGCCCGCCCACCTGTCGCGCGTGGAGCGGGTGATCGACATCGCCGACAAGATCTGCCCGTGCTGTCGAGGCCAGTTGCATGTGATGGGCGAGGACGTCTCCGAACGTCTCGACATCGTGCCCGCTCAGTTCCGGGTGATCGTCACCCGTCGGCCGAAATATGCCTGTCGCGCCTGCGAAGAGGTGGTGGTCCAGGCGCCGGCGTCAGCACGCCTCGTCGAAGGCGGCATTCCGACAGAGGCCACGGTGGCTCATGTGCTGGTGTCGAAGTATGCCGACCACCTTCCCCTGTACCGCCAGGCCCAGATTTATGTGATTTTTCATGGAAAGAGGGGTCTGACGCGATCTCGATGATCATGGTGCCAGCAACCGGGCCTGCAGAAGATCGAGCTTTCCACGTCCGTACATCTGCCGTTTCACCAATTTGAGCTTCGTGATCTGACCTTCGGTTTGCCCGTTGGACCAAGGCTCGGTGATCGCCGCTCGTACCGCGGCGCGGTCGCGGAGAATGCCGCTAGCGAAGGATGCGACGAGGCTTTTGCTTGCGCAGGTGATCCACGGTTCCAGGTCATCGGCGATCTTCTTGCGGATCATGGAATGGAAGCTGTCGATCAGGCTACGTGCTTCCACCAGCATGGGCACGCCCGCTTCGATGGCGGCGATCATCACCGTATCGGCTTTGCTCAGGTGATCGCGCGCCGTCGTCATCAGTCGTGCGATCGTTCTGGCGGACGGTACTTTCTGAAGCTGCTGGTCGGAAGCCAGTTCCGCGCGCCGGCGGCGCCTCGCCCATTCGCTGACGACACCGGGACGTCCCCGAAAGCCCTTTGCCTTCATCCGTCGCCAGAGTTCGCTTGCATTGTGGCAGGCCGAGGCCCACTGCTCATCGAGGAAGGGCAGCCAAGCTTCAAGTGAGCTTTGCCGGACACGGAAGATATCGGTCCGCTGGCCACGCACCACCTGGCGAACCAGCTTGCGGCTGTGGCCGGTGCGGCGCACGATCTCCTTGATCGACACGCCTGCACTGGCGAACTTCATGATGGCCGCATTGGTATCTTCGCGGCGCAGGTAGCCTTCATATTGCAGCTTCTCGGCATAGGTGAGCAGATCGGGATTGATTGTGGTGGCCCCGATCGCCGTTCGGATCGTGCGCATCGATTTGCGGACTGCGTCCAGGAATGCAGCGCTGGCGTTCTCCATGAGATGCCAGCGATCGGCGACCTGAACCGCATTTGGCAAGGCTCTTGCGGTCGCTTCCCCATATCCGCCGCCGCGATCGCGTGACACAACCTCGATCTGAGGACGGTCCGCAAGCCAAGCTTCGACGGTCGCGATCTCGCGGTCGGGCAAGAGTGTCACGATCCGCCGCCGTTCCAGATCGCAGACGATCGTGCCGTAGCGGTGATTGCGCCGGAAGGCCCAATCATCGATTCCGACAACGCGCAGAGTATCTGCGTACGAGCAAGCCCGGCGCCGCACCACCCTCAGCAGCGTGTCGTTGCTGGCAGGCACCATCAGCCGTTTTGCCGTCCTGGCGGCGGGGCGTCCGCCGAGTGCCAGCCCAAGATGATGGACGATGCAGTCCAGCCGCGAGGTTCGACGGGAACGCTCGGCAATAATGTCGCCGAAACGTTCGGCGAAAATCCGTCGGCGACAAAGTGGGGCATCACAGACGAAACGGCGCGCCATCAGCCGAAGTTCGACCCTTCTGCCTGCACATGGCAGGTCAGAAACTGTCCGCGAATACCAGCTATGGACACGCCGCGATGCTCGCCGGCAAAGCGGGCAGGCCCGCTCGTCTACTGTCGCTCGCGCCGAGACTACCAATATTCCCTCGACCTCGGCGGTACGCTCAACAATCAATCCGGCCGGGATCAGGGACGAAAAACGCAATCTGTTCGCCATGGTGCTGATTCCCCTCAGAAAACAGCACCACCTCGCCAGCGAAAATCATCGAATGTGAGTCAGACCCCCGATTCCACGCTCATTGACATGACCGCCTCCGTGCGTTCAGCGTCGACCTTGGCTTGCCTGTCGAGGAACCGTTCCGCGACGGCCACCATGGCGTCCAGGCTTTCGTTCAGCTCCGATCCTATGCCAACGCTCTCCAGCGACGCCCGCAACCCGATGCGTATCAACTCCCCTTCGTCGGTCGCCCGTTCGACCTTCTTGCGAGCGACCAGGATTTCGTCCCAAGCCGCGAGCGCGTCGGCGCGGGCGGAACTGCGCTCCTCGATCAGCTCGATCAGAAGTTCAGGCGCGGATTCCTTGCATCCCCCGAGCAAGTCTCTTGCTGCGGTGGTGATTTCCAAAAGGGTCGCATCCGCGCGCGTAGCGCGCTGGACAAGTTGGTCGGTCGTGCGAGCGATCGCGGCGGCACTTTCGGCTAGGCTTCGCTGCGTTGTTCGAATTTCGGCCAACTCGCGCGCGTGAACCAGACGTGCTGCCCCAGCATCGTCGTCACGCGCCAGCACCACTTCAAAACTATCCGCCGTCTCGGCGATCAGCTTCTTGCGATGCTCTTACTGCCCAAGCTGAATGCTGCGAGCCCGGCAGAGTACGAATATCAGGTGAAGAATCTCTATGGCCGACTGCGCGACACTTATGAGCGCGTGGTGGAGGAAGTGATCTTCCGGGATATCGTCCGACGTGGAACTGATGTCATTCGGACCCAGCTGTTGCGCTACGTTCGCTTTCCTGACGCACTGGCAATCCGATTCCACGAGGGCATGACCCGCGCAAACACTCACAGCCATGACAATCCGGCGGCCGACACGGTAGCCGTTCCCCTTCCCGACGAATTCACCGAGCATATTTCTGAGCTTGAAGCCCTGATTGCTGATCTCAAGGCTGAGAGCGAGGCTGCAGAAGTAGATCGTCCGCAGATGAAGCCGAAGAAGTAACGGCCTGCGCTGACGGGATTCGAACTTGGACCGCAGGGGCGTTCAGTCCAATTTTGAACTTTCGCCTCTGACGGAACGGTGTCGCTGATTGCTTTCTACAGCCGACCACCTGTACGGCAGGCAGAAACAAGTCCCGGTATGGGCGTTCAAGCCAAAGCCGTGATCCCGGTGGCTGTGAGTTTGGCGGCCGCCGTCAAGTTTTCAATCCGTGCCCTGCTGGCCAAGATGATCCGCAATCGCCTTGCAGGCCGCGTCGGAAAACAGCGCGCGGCGTTCGGGATCCGCAACGAGCGCGTCCCGCAGCGTTTTTGGCAACTCGAGCTGCACGCCCGCCTTACCTATACCGCGGTTGCAGATGTTGTTCTTGTGCTCACCCGGGAGCCGATGGCCGGACGTGATGGCCTTGAAGCCCGCACTCCGCAAGGCTAGCGAAATTGCGTCGCGCAACTCCTTGCCCCGACCGCCGGCCCAGATCGTCTCTGGGTCGTCGCCGTCCGCGCGTCCATGCATGCCGATCACGATCTGAGCCTTCGAGATCAACTGAAGGCATTGGTCCTCGTCAAAATATTCGGATTTGATATGCAGGGCGCCATGGCGCCGGTTCGGCTTGAGTCCTTCAAACAGATAAAGTGAGAAATCGTCGCCCGCGACGGCGGTGGCCAGTTGCAACGTACCATACTCTATCCGGCCACCATGTGGCGCGACGATCGCCACAGCCGAACCGCGATCCATTGCCGAGATATCGTAGTCGACACCCAGCTTCTCACGCGCGGCCAGATCGGCAAATGCCGTGTATTTGTCGTCGGCTTTCGGCTTCTGCTCAACGCCTCGAGATAGTTTCATTGCTCGCCCTGGCTGGCGGCCGAGCCACAAGCGACGCCAGATTCTTCAGAATAGTCGTGCGCATCTCGCCAGCATTCAAGCCCAACGTTTCAGCAAGGAGACGGACGGCGTCGGTTCCCGAACAATACCAGCCCCACATCATTGCACCCCGACCTTCAAGTCGCGCAGCACTGCCGCGAGCCCGGGTTCCTTGAGAAGGGGTCCGTGCGTCACTGCGCGCAGCTTCGGAACTGCCCGACCGTATATTGCCAGATTTGTCTCGCCGTTCAGCCGCGACGGGTAAATGATTCCATCTGGCTGCGCCGGGTGGTCGTGAATCGCTACTGACCAACGGCGCGCCAGGCTCTGCTTCGAACCGCGTGCGACATCGCTGGGAATGCCCATTCGCAAGGGACCGTCGCCCCGCAGGTCGACGAGCGACAACGCCGCGGTAACCTCAACCAATGCATAGCTGCGCACGGTGAGGTCCCGTTCGTCGAGGAGCAGATCGCCGACACGACCATCGCCCTGATCACGCAGCACCGCCTCGACAAAGCAGACCTTCAAGCTGCTGCCGAGATAGAGAACGCCAAAGCGATTGGCAGTCGCACGGCGGCGAGGATCGCTGAAACGGCTTGGGCTCTTGCTGAATCCGAGCGGATCCTTGAAGCGCGTGAAGAAGATGCGCCCGAATTGCGCACCGGCGTCGACTGTCGCGCTATCTAGCGCGACAGTCGCGAACCCCGATGGAGGATCTAGCCCGGGCACTCAGGCGAAGGTGCCGTCGGCAATGCTGTCAGCAACGGCTAGCGCCTCATCCGCTTTGCCGCGCCGCAACGCCTCGCGACCCGTCATGCCGTCGAGCTCTGGATGGGACTGGACGAGAAAACGATATACCGACCACGGGCCACCGCCGAGTCGCTCGAAGAGACGCGGAAGGGCCGCAAACGGCTTTCCGTCCTCCCCGACCTGCCAGGCCGGAAAGCGAAAGCCGCGCTTGGCACCATCGAGACCCAGCACCTGATGGTTTTGACGTTTGGTGTTGACCGTCATTCGACTGGTGCCTAGCAACATGGCGAACTTATCCGCGCTCAGCATGTCCTCTCGAGCGAGGATCGTTGCGGCGTGCACCTTACCGCGCGCACGTGCCTCATCGAGCGCTGCCGCCAAATCGTCGGCGGCATCTGCCACCGGCTCTTCCATTGGAGTGACGGTAGTATCGCCCGTTGGGTCAACCTTAACACGGAAACTCACCGCTCGACCCGCCGCTTGGCTCTCGGCCATCGCCTTCCCATAACCAGCCAGTAGCGGCTTTATCTTGGCCGGCTTTGTCGAAATTACCTCGACAATATTACGCGGGGCACGGAAAGTAACCCCGGCCGCGCCTTTAGGCAGCGCCGCGACCGCATTCGTCATGAATGCGGTCGTGAGCATTGCCTGCGAAGAATTTCCTGTCGACCGCTTGGGGCCGCGCCGGCTTGGTTTGGTCTTGATGTTGGCCATGTCGCACCTCTTGCGCTCCAATATGGCGACGTTCGTCAATCTCGTCAAGTTCGTAAAGTGGTCCACTTCATGTCCCGTCACGCGGATGCATCCGGTTCAGCCCATAGCCTTTATGAACCTCCCTTCATTCGTGGACAGAGCCATCGGGTATTGATGCTGACAGAACTCGCAGGTTTTCTCTGAGTTGATAATGCATGGCTCCCGAGTCCAGGTTCCAAGCGCGCCTCAATTCCTCGACGGCCATCCAAGCGTCTACCGGTTGTAACGGGCGGCTACGATCCATTGCGAAAGGGCCATCTGTTTCGGTGAGCACCCGATTCCTCGGTAGTGCTTGAGCAATCGTGCGGCCGTTAGTGGTTCTAAGCATCGCTGGCCCGACGCTGAACCAACAACCTTAACGAATGGCCCGCTGTAACTCTTTGCTGTTTCCGCTAAACCAGTGGAGAACCGGGGTGCCGGACGACGGAAAGCGTGCAAGAGCGTCGAGCACGTCTCCAGCAGCACGTCTGCTATGGATTGACAGAATCTTGCCACCCATCGTCGATGCCGTTCGCAGGATCAACTCGAACGCGCGTAGTTGGAGGTCCTGTGTGGGTTTGAACTGGGGGGAGCCGTCGAGGCCGATTTCGCCGAAGTACCTTGTTTCCGTTGCTAAGGCTTCAAACAAGGCGAGCTCGCCAAATCGATCACCGGCCAGCTCGGGATGCAGCCCTAGAGCCGTGCGAATTCGAGGCTTTCCCTTCGCCAACGCCGTCGTCTTACGCCATGCCTTCGGGGTGGTCGTCACGGACAGAACGTACACACCAGCCCTATTCGCATCCTCAGCTGCCAACTCAGGATCACGATAGAGGTCAAGGTGACAGTGAAAATCGATCAAACCGAAAGTCCGCTATCTCGGAGGAAATTGCCGACCTCAGTCAGCCCACGTCGGTGCACATCCAGTATGTCGCTTCGTCTTTGAGGGTCAATCGGCAATGGCCCGGAGCGAGCCGCCCATCTTCCGATGTTCTCCGTTGCAAGTCGCTGAACCGCAGTCATCATCGCAACGAGGTCATCGCGGTTATCTTCATCGGACATCACCTGAGCAATGTCGGCATCCTCATAGTCAGTCTTGTCGTCGACGGCCCCGGCATAGAAGGACGCTCTGCGGATCAGGCAGGGAACGCACCTCCCGCATTGACGATTCGTCCGCTTCCACTTGCCGCACGAGACCGTCTCGCTGGCGATACGTTCGAAGCCTGGATAGCTCGCCATTCTGAGGACCATCTCTCCCTTCGTGGTGGCTTCGTAAGGATTTCTGATTGTCACCTCGAGGCCGACTTGCGTGAGTATTGCCTGCACCGATGCCAGGAAGTGAGGATGCGTCGTCCTCGTGCTGAGGGAGCCGATACGGCGTGGCGTCAGTGGGGCGTTGAGTGCTATCAGACCATTTTCAGGCATTAGCAGTTCGGTGACACCATTCCGAAATGACGAACGGGCTTGGGCGGCAAGAACACCAAAGGCAATGAAGTTGAAACTGCGGGTCCGCATGCTGACATCGGAAGCACCGCTCCAGGTCGGATGCGCGTTGACTGCGGATTCCAGGAATTAACCGGATGGGATTCCGATCAAAATCCGGACAGCGTTCCGATCTGAAGCCGGACAGCATTCCAATCAATTGCCGGACGGTTTTTCCGTCGTGACGATGCCTTTGGGTCAGCAACCTTGGCATGAACCTCCTCAGTATCCACGAGGGGAATTTCATGCCGTTAAAGAGAAGGCTGACCATGCGACACATACGACAGATGCTTCGGCTCTCTGCCGGCGGGACAAGCGTACGCGAGATTGCGGTGGTGCTCGGGGTTGCCCGAAGCACGGTGCAAGATAACCTGGATCGGGCTAAGGCCGCTGGGTTGAACTGGCCATTGCCAGGAGAACTGACAGACGATGCTCTGGAGCATCGGCTTTTCATCCGCGCCGGCGTCAAACAGGGCCAACGGCGACGTCACGAGCCGAACTGGGCGGAGCTTTCCATCGAGCTGAAGAAGCCCGGCGTGACGCTGTTGATCCTGTGGGAGGAATATCGCAGCGTCCATCCTGATGGTTATGGCTATAGCCGCTTCTGCGAGCTGTTCCGCGGTTTCGAGCAGCGCCTTTCGCCGACGATGCGCCAGGAGCATGCTGCCGGCGACAAGGTCTTCGTGGACTATTCCGGCAAGAAGGTGCCGATCGTCGATCGCAAGACCGGCGAGATCCGCGAGGCGGAGCTGTTCCTCGGCGTGCTCGGCGCGTCGAGCTACACATTCGCCGAGGTGACCTGGACCCAGACCTTGCCGGACTGGATCGGCTCGCACGTGCGCATGTTCGCCTTCTTCGGTGGCGTGCCCCGCCTGATCGTGCCCGACAATCTGAAGTCCGGCGTCAGCCGCGCAAGCTTCTACGATCCCGAGATCAACCGCAGCTACGGCATGATGGCGTCCCACTACGGTGTCGGTGTTTTGCCGGCGCGGCCGCGGCGTCCGAAGGACAAGGCCAAGGTCGAAAACGGCGTGCGCTTCGCCCAGAGCTGCATTCTCGGCCGCTTGCGCAAGCAAACGTTCTTCTCGCTTACAGAGGCCAATGCCGCGATCGCCGGTGTGCTGGAGCGCATCAACAATCATGTCATGCGCCGGCTGGGCGTCAGCCGCCGGCATCTCTTCGAGACGGTTAAACGCGCCGCGCTCGCAAGCCTGCCTGCCGAGGATTACGAGTTCGCCGAATGGCGCTTGGCGCGGGTGTCGACGGATTATCACGTCGAGTTCCCGAGCTTTTTCTATTCCGTGCCGCACGCCCTCATCCGTCAGCAGGTCAATACCCGGGCGACAGCGCGGATGATCGAGATCTTCCATCGCGGCAAACGCGTCGCTGCGCATCAGCGCCGCTATGGCGGTCCGCGCTATGGAACGGACCCCGCGCACATGCCCAGCTCGCACCGCCGATATGCCGAGTGGACACCGGAGCGCTTTCGGCGCTGGGGCGCGTCCATCGGTCCGCAGACCGAAGGGCTGATTGTTGCCATCCTCGCCAGCCGGCCACACCCCGAGCAAGGCTTCAGAACATGCCTCGGCATCCTGCGCCTTTATCGCGACATCACCCGCGACCGCGCCGAGGCCGTTTCGGCGCGCGCCGTGGAGATTGGCGGCCTGACCTGCAAGACCATCGCCTCGCTCATCGCCACCCACAGCACAAGGCATTCCACCGAACCTGCTGCCGTCATGGAGCACGCCAATCTGCGTGGCCCCGGCTACTTTCATTGAGGAGACAACGAACGATGCTGATCAACCCAACCATCGACATGCTGCGCGAACTCGGCCTGACAGGCATGGCCAGTGCCTATCAGGAACTCGAGACGCAAACGGAAGCCAGAAGCCTCGAGCATGGCGAATGGCTCGCCCTACTTCTCGAACGTGAGGCGACAATGCGCCGGCAAAAGCGTTTCGAGGCCAGGGCCCGCGCCGCAAAGCTGCGCCATGACGCCCAGATCGAAAATATCGACTTCCGCGCCGCCCGCGGCCTCGACCGCAATCTCTTCATGAAGCTGGCCGGCTGCGACTGGGTCCGGCAGCGCCACAGCCTGCTGTTGATCGGTCCGGCCGGCGTCGGAAAGAGCTGGCTTGCCTGCGCGCTGGGACACAAGGCATGCCGCGAGGACCTCTCCGTTGCCTACCATCGCCTCCCCAGGCTCTTCGCCACACTTGCCCTGGCGCGCGGCGACGGCCGCTATCCGAAGGTCCTCAAGGCCCTGGCCAGAACCGACCTGCTCATCCTCGACGACTGGGGCCCGGAGAAGCTCAACGACGAGCAGCGTCGCGATCTCCTGGAAATCATCGAGGACCGATACGAGAAGCGATCCACCATCGTTACCAGCCAGGTGCCCGTCGATCACTGGTACGACATGATCGGCAATCCAACCATTGCCGATGCCATCCTCGACCGGCTCGTACACAACGCCTATCGCATCGAGCTCAGCGGCGAGAGCATGCGAAAACAGAAAGCCCTGATCACCGACCAAACAACCCTAGCTTGACCGCGAAACGCGGTTCAGGTCAAAAACACATACGACCCAGGGGCCAACTGTCCGGCTTCAAATCGGAATCGTGTCCGGCATGAGATCGGAATACCTGTCCGGCTTCAGATTGGAATAGCCGTCCGGCATCACCGGAATACGCACCTCCGGCGCGTGGGGCGCCAGCGACCTACGGAGTGCGGGCGCTCACAGACGCCGTTGTCTGCGTCATCCCGCGCGGGAACTTCAGCCGGCTATCAAGAGAGCATCCGGAGATCGGAATGCGGCTCGCGTGGCTGATGTCGCGGGACCGCAATCTCTCCTTCGGCCAAGGCCTGTGGTTCGCTCGCCGCTCGTGTTTCCTTCACGATCCGACTACTCTCATCGACGACGCAAATCGCGGTCTCTTCCAAAGACACGTCCAGTCCGGCAAAATACTTCACGGCTGCTCCTTCCCGATGTTTGTGGCGCTCCAAAGCGACCACGTTCTAACATCCTGACAGGAGCAGCCGCCCGCATCTGGGCTCGGGCGAGACCCCAATCACCCCATCTGTTGAAAAAGGCGCTCGCCGCAAGGTGGTGACCGTGATTCATTGGCTCCGACGAGATTCGGAGGGTGACGGTGCGCGGCGGGGACGATCGGACTGGCGAACTGTTCAGCTACGTGGACCTTGAGGCGCGGATTCGGCGGAGTCATCCGCTGCGCGCCATCCGAGTGATGGTGAACGAGGCGCTGTCGGCGCTGGAGCGGGAGTTTGCGGCGCTGTATTCGCCGATTGGGCGTCCATCGATCCCGCCGGAGAAGCTGCTGCGGGCGATGCTTTTGCAGGCGTTCTATTCGATCCGTTCGGAGCGGCTCTTGATGGAGCGGCTGGAATACGACCTTTTGTTCCGCTGGTTCGTCGGGATTGGCATCGATGATGCGGCCTGGGATCATTCGGTGTTCTCGAAGAATCGCGACCGGCTGCTGGAGGGTGACATCGCGGCGAAGTTCCTGGCTGCGGTGCTGGCCCAGCCCAAGGTGAAGCGGCTTCTATCCATGGATCATTTCTCGGTCGACGGCACGCTGATCGAGGCCTGGGCGTCGATGAAGAGCATCAAGCCGAAGGACGATGGCTCGGGCGAGCCGCCGGTAGAGGGCGGCGGGCGCAACGCGGAAGCGGACTTCCATGGCCAGAAGCGGACGAACCAGACGCACGTCTCGACCACCGATCCCGACGCCAGGCTCTACCGCAAGGGGGCAGGCAAGGAGGCGAAGCTGTGCTTCATGGGGCATGGGCTGATGGAGAACCGCCACGGCCTATTGGTCGACGCTTGCCTGACACAGGCCAACGGGCATGCCGAGCGGGTAGCCGCACTGCATATGATCGAACCCCGCGCCGACCGGTCGCAAGCGATCACCCTCGGCGCCGACAAGGCCTATGACGCGGAAGACTTCGTCAATGAGTTGCGCTCGATGAAGGTGACGCCGCACGTGGCGCAGAACACCAGCGGCCGCCGCTCCGCGATCGATCGTCGCACGACCCGGCACGGCGGCTATGCCATCAGCCAGCGCATCAGAAAGCGCATCGAAGAGGCGTTCGGCTGGATCAAGACCATCGCCGGGCAGCAGAAGACCAAGTTCCGTGGCCGCGACCGTGTCGGATGGGCCTTCACCTTCAGCGCCGCCGCCTACAATCTGGTGCGATTGCCGAAGCTCATTGCGGAGACCGGCTGATGGCTAAGGTCCCCGCCTTCGCCAAGGCCTTCATCGGGCGCTGGCGCATTGTCGAGATGGACGTTTGGGACAATGAGTTCCTCGATCTCGTCGACACGGCGCATCTGACGTTCAAAGGCGTGGCGGATGGCGAAATCGCCTTCGGCGCACTGAGGGGCTTCCTCGATGTCCGCTACGGCGCCCGCGACGGCTCGGCCTGCGCAGAGTTCTCGTGGGAGGGAAACGACGAGAACGATCCGACCTGCGGTCGCGGATGGGTTGCCATCGGCACAGCAGGACGCCTCGTGGGCCACTTCTACATCCACAACGGCGACGAATAAGGCTTCGTCTGCGAGCGCGACTGACTTCTTCAACAGATGGGGTGATTGGGGTCTCGCCCGAGCCCAGATGCGGGCGGCTGCTCCTGTCAGGATGTTAGAACGTGGTCGCTTTGGAGCGCCACAAACATCGTAAGCGGTGTTTTGACCGCACCTTCCGGATCAGTGCGTGATTGACGATGTTGAGCCCCGAACAAGGGCTTGGACATATGTCGATTTCTCAGCTTACGCTTACATCCAGCGATGAAGAGCCGGTGCGGCGGTTCGAGGTTTTCACAGGCAGCGGCCGGCGGCGCGAGTGGGGCGACGAGCGTAAGGCGCAGATCGTCGCGGAGAGTTATGAGCCGGGAGTGACGGTCTGCTCCGTGGCGCGGCGTCATGGATTGACCCCGCAGCAATTGTTCACCTGGCGTCGGCTCGCCCGGAAGCCGCTGGACACTGTACCTGATGTCGAGGATGTTCCGATGTTTGCGTCGGCGATCCTGGATGTGCCGACGAAGCCTGTGGCGAAAGAGCCTGAACCGGCCCGTGCATCGAGAAAGAAGTCGAGCAGCGGCGCAATCGAATTGGAGATCGGCGGGACGCTCGTCAGGATCGCATCCGGAGCGGACGCGGCCACGATTGCCGCCGTCATTCAAGCCGTGAAGGCACAGTCGTGATCGGGCCGTCGGGAGCGGTAAAGGTCATGGTCGCCACCCGGCCTGTCGATTTCCGCAAAGGCGCGGAGAGCCTGGCTGCGCTGGTAAAGGCCGAGATGGGTGCTGACCCGTTCTCCGGCACGATCTACGTGTTCCGGGCCAAGCGCGCGGACCGGATCAAGCTGGTTTTCTGGGATGGCAGCGGGGTGTGCCTTGTGTCCAAACGCCTTGAGGATGGCGAGTTCCATTGGCCCAAGATGCAGGATGGTGCGATGCGCCTGACGGCCGCTCAGTTCTCGGCATTGTTCGAGGGGCTGGATTGGAAGCGCGTTCATGCGCCCATCGAGACGCGCGCCCCGGAGAAGGCTGGATAGCCAATGCGACCAATTGAATCAGGCTCACCCACGCCCTCGTTTTGGTCGCCGGCTTATGCTGTTGTCGCTCCATGACGATGACGGCCGACGAGCTTCCGGACGACCTGAACGCGCTCAGAGCCATGGTGCTTTCGCGCGAGGCGGAGAATGCCCGGCTGCGCCAGATCATCAAGGAATTGCAGCGCCACCGCTTCGGCCGCAGAGCCGAGACGCTTCCGGAGGATCAGCTTCTCCTTGGGCTCGAAGAAGCCGAACAGGTCGAGACGGACGGTCTGGAGGAGAAGGAGCATGCATCCAGTGATCTGCACCGGGAGCGGGTCGCAAAACGGCGGATAAACCGCGGCTCACTTCCTGCCCATCTGCCGCGCATCGATGTGGTCATCGACATCGAGAGCCATGACTGCCCCTGCTGCGGCAACGGCCTGCACCGGATCGGCGAGGACGTCAGCGAGAAGCTCGACATCGTGCCGGCCCAGTTCCGCGTTCTGGTGACGCGCCGCCCCAAATACGCTTGCCGCGTCTGTGAGGAAGTCGTCGTCCAGGCTCCAGCTCCCACGCGGCTGATCGAGGGTGGCATTCCGACCGAGGCGACCGTTGCCCAGGTGCTTGTCTCTAAATATGCCGACCACTTACCGCTCTACAGGCAGGCGCAAATTTACAAGCGACAGGGGATCGATCTCAACCGTTCAACACTCGCTGACTGGGTCGGTCGAGCCGCCTGGCATCTGCGCCCAGTTCACCAAAGGCTGCTCGAGCATCTGAAGGCCTCGTCCAAGCTCTTCGCCGACGAGACGACCGCTCCAGTGCTCGACCCGGGTCGGGGAAAGACGAAGACTGGGCAGCTTTGGGCCTATGCTCGCGACGACAGGCCATGGCAGGGAGCCGATCCGCCCGGCGTCATTTATGTCTATGCGCCCGATCGCAAGAGCGAACGCCCGATGGCGCATCTTGATGGATTCGTCGGTGTCCTGCAGGTGGACGGATACGTGGGCTATCGCGCGCTCGCCGCCGGCAACAGCGTGTTTCTGGCGTTCTGCTGGAGCCATGTGCGCCGGCGCTTCTATGAGCTGTCGGCCGCCGCTCCTGCACCCATTGCCAGCGAAGCGCTCAGGCGTATCGCCGAACTCTACAAAATCGAGGACGATATCCGCGGCATCACCCATGAGGAACGCCGCGCCGTCCGACAGGAAACGAGCCGTCCGATCATCGACAGTCTTGCGCCTTGGCTGACCAAACAACTCTCCCTCATCAGCCAGAAGACCAAGCTCGCCGAAGCCATCCGCTATACGCTCTCACGCTGGGACGGGTTGACCCGTTTCATCGATGACGGTCGCATCGAGATCGACTCCAACACTGTCGAGCGTTCCATCAGGCCGATCGCCCTCAATCGGAAGAATGCCTTGTTCGCAGGCTCCGACGCCGGGGCCGAACACTGGGCAACGATCGCCTCGCTCATCGAAACGGCCAAGCTCAATGACGTTGAGCCACTTGCCTATCTGGCCGACGTCATCAGCAAAATCGTCAATGGCCACCCGAATAGTCAGCTCGACGACCTGTTGCCTTGGGCCTTCCGACCAGCCAGAAACCAAGCCCGTGGCCTGAGAATACCGCTTAGATGAATGCTGTGCGGCCGGGCGCTCGAAGCGCCGCAGCGGCGATCTTAAACGTCAATATGCGTCAGCTTATTCGGGTTTTTGACGATATAGATCGCGAAAATCTTACCGTCGCGAATGCCGAGAGCTGTTGTTTGCAGCCCACCATTTGAATCAAGGCTTACATACCCGGGCAGGCCGTCAATAGTTGCGGTTCGCAGCAAGGTGGGCGGAGTCGCGGCCTTTCGCTGAGCGGAAACGAAGAGTCGCAGTGCACGTTCCAAGCCGCGGATGACTTCTCGGAACGCCAGCACCTTGCCGCCGCCGTCGCTATGTATCTCGACATCGCGCGCAAGCAACGCCGAAAGCGCGGTGACATCGCCGTCACGCGAAGCCGCAAAAAAAGCGCGCGCAATTCCATCAGCCTCTGCCGCCCCGACGCTGTATCGTGGTCGTGCATTCTGAACATTCTTGCGTGCGCGAGAAGCAAGTTGCCGAACGGTGGCAGGTTCACGATGAAGCACGACCGCGACCTCGGTCAGCGCCACGTCGAACACTTCGTGGAGCAGGAAGGCCGCTCGTTCTAGCGGCGAAAGTCGCTCCAACGCTAACATCAGCGTCACAGTGACATCGTCAGCAATGGCTTCTTGCGCATCAAGAGGCTCGACCAAAGGCTCTGGTAGCCATGGGCCGACATAGATCTCGCGGCGCGCTCGCGCCGACTTCATCCGATCAAGGCATAGTCGGGTGACGATGCGAGTGAGATAGGCGGTCGGAGTACGGACTTCGTCTTCAACGCGTACCCAACGCAACCACGCATCCTGCACGACATCTTCCGCCTCCGTGATCGACCCTAGCATCCGGTAGCTCAGACGCAGCAAGCGTTTGCGATCCAGTTCGAATTCTACGGTTCTTTGGTCGCTAAGCGGCACATCAGCGCTCGCTTCATTGGCCATCACCCCCTCGCGGATGTCATGAGACCGATTCGTTGCGTTCCTGCCGTTGTGCCACATGCCACTTTCCTCGCACTCGCTCGCTTGACTCGTGGACGAGCGAGTTCGTGCAAGTGTGACATGGCACATGCCAAAATAAAATCAGGTCGAGATGTCACGCCTCCCATCGCCGTGTCGTCACTCGAGCAGCGCCGGCTGTTGGCGCAACTCACAGGAGACCATCATGAATGAGACAACGCGCCTCAACTGGTACGAGGTAGCACCCGCTGGAGCCAAGGCCCTTTTCGGCGTCCATCACTACGTCACACACAACACGAATTTGCCTGAGGAACTTATCCATCTCGTGTTCCTGCGCGTATCGCAGATCAACGGCTGCGCACATTGTATCGACCTGCACACCCGCGATCTGCTGAAGACCATGGCAGCCGACAAGGTCGCTCTGGTCCCGGTATGGGAAGAGGTGCCGTATCTTTTCTCCGAACAGTACCGCGCGGCGCTGGCCTGGGCCGAGGAGGTGACGCTTGTCAGCGAGACACATGCTTCTGACCGAGCCTATGCTGCTGTCTCGGCAGTTTTCGAGCCTAAAGATTTGGTAGACCTTACAATCACGATTGCAGCTATGAACGCCTTCAACCGTCTAGGCGCGCCATTCCGACTTCCGGTGAAGGCGCAGCCCTGAAAACGCGCTGGCGCTGTTGCTTAGCCACGACGGCACCACTGTGCTTATGAATCGGTTGCTTGCAGGCCCCGCTTGCTTGCAGCTTTACGACCGGGATGGGGTGGAACAGCTCCTTCATCAACGCGCAAAGGCTCGTCCCGGTCGGTGCATTCATGCCATCAATCAAGCAGCGATGATAATCGGTACGATCTTTCGCGCTTAGTCAATGTGGGAGGAAAACACCGCTTACCAAACATCGGGAAGGAGCAGCCGTGAAGTATTTTGCCGGACTGGACGTGTCTTTGGAAGAGACCGCGATTTGCGTCGTCGATGAGAGTAGTCGGATCGTGAAGGAAACACGAGCGGCGAGCGAACCACAGGCCTTGTCCGATGCGTTGCGGAAGCTCGATCTGCCGCTGGAGCGCATCGGGCTGGAAGCGTGCTCGCTGACAGCCTGGCTTCACGATGGGTTGTGCGCCGAAGGCCTGCCAGCGATCTGTATCGAGACCCGCCAGGCCAATGCGGTCATGAAGACGATGCCCAACAAGACCGATCGCAACGATGCCCGCGCGCTTGCGCAGATCATGCGCACGGGTTGGTATCGGCAGGTGCATGTGAAGAGCCGGCAATGCCGGTTATGGCGCGCGCTGTTGGTTGCCCGCCGCACGGTGCTGAACGAGATGCGCAGCATAGAGAATGTTGTGCGCGCCATCCTGCGCGAGGCCGGTGTCAAGCTCGGCACGCCCTCGCGCACCTCCTTTGCCGATCGCGTGCGCGAGCTGGCCGGCACCGACGCCGAGGCGATGGTGATGGTGGAGCCGCTGCTTTCGATCCTCGGCTCCATGCTCAACGAGTTCGCCCGCCTGACCAAGCAGGTTCTCGACATCGTGCGCAAGGAGGCCGTCTGTCGGCGACTGATGAGCGCGCCCGGCGTCGGGCCGATCACCGCGCTCACCTTCCGCGCTACCATCGACCGGCCGGAGCGCTTCAGCTCCTCGCGGGCAGTGGGAGCACATCTGGGGTTGACGCCGGCGCGCTACCAGTCCGGCGAGACCGACATACCGGGCAAGGTCAGCCGCTGCGGTGACGAGCTCGCCCGCACCGCCCTCTACGAGGCAGCACATTCGCTGCTCGTGCGCTCGAAGAAATGGTCGAGCTTACGCGCCTGGGGCATGAACATCGCCAAACGCCGCGGCATGGCGCGAGCCCGCGTGGCGGTAGCCCGCAAACTGGCCGTCGTCCTGCATCGCATGTGGGCCGACGCAACCGAATTCCGCTTTGGAAAGGAAGCCGCCGGCCCCGCATCGGCATGAAAATAGGCCAAGGAACAAAGGAACAAAAACGAACACAGACAGTGGCTCGCCCGAGAGGGTGATCCGGATCGTTCCCGTGGGGACGATGGGCAAGGCGATCTCGTTAGCAGGCACGATCCTGGGCGAATTCTCCAAGGTCGTTCAACAGATTGAGACACCTCGCTCTCCTGACCCCATCATGCGGCGGCTCCGCGCCGACCGCGAAGAGAAGCGAGTGACCCGCGGGGCGACGTGATCCGGAAAAAGACAGGAAAAGCTTGACCTCACCGACCCCAATCAGAGAAGCCTGCTAGGGGACCTGTCACTTGGCGTGCGATCTCGAGACCTGTCGCGGTCGTTGTCCCGTCCGCCCAGCCCGCCAGAACGGTCGGTGGCGCGAGAGTCCTTGGATGAGCGACTTGGGCCGCCTATGTCGTAATCGTCTTTATCCTTGCCGGGGAATTTGCCGCCCGTCATACCGTTGCGGCGATCGCGCTCGGCTTGGGTAGATTCGGAGCGCGGGCCATTGGGGGATATGCCGCTAACCGGAGTCCGGGAGCCTGCGGGAGAACTTGACGCCGGACTGCGCGCCATCTCGCGGTCATCTTGGTCCTTGCCGGGAAACTTGCCACCAGTCATGCCTGCTTTATCTGGGGCCTCGACTGGCCTATTCTGCCTAGACCAGTCAGCAGGTGACATCATTTCTCTTGGCGTGTTAAACCCCTCGTAAGGTTTAAGTTTTCCTGCATTTAACTTTTCTATCGCTGGACCTGTGTAGGCGTATCCTTTGTTTACGTACGTAATACCATTGCCTAACCAAACATCAATCGGACGTGACGAGCCAATGCTGAATGGCGTGTTACCTGGGTTGCCGGGGACAAATTCATCTGGCTTCACCCCATTAAATGTCGCACCTAATCCGACACCAAGCACTCCTCCCATCCCAAGATTGGGGGCCGGCGACACATAGTCAAAGAACCCCCCGACCGTAAATTTCTCGATTGCCCAATCGTATCCGGGCCCAAAAGTTCCAAATCCGCCAGGTGTAAGTTTTGAGCCGACGTCAACGCCTATTCCGCCGGTGACGGATATCCCAGATGGTGTTGCAGTGCCCGCAACAGAGAGGCCAAATAACTCCCTTGGATGGTACCATACGGTTCTTGACTGATGGTGAACGGATTGTCCGAGGACCATGTATATTTAGCACCATACGAAAATCCCCCTCCGAACAGCCCGACACCCTGGACCATTCCCTTCCCGACGTTCCCTTCAATGTAAATGCCCATCTATCCCCCCCCATTTTGCGCATAGATTCTGTACGACAATAGGATTTATTACAAAGATAAAAATATATCACAAAGAATTACTGTAGAAATAATTGCAACTATGCAGAAGAATACTATAGACACTAAGAATGCATTTCTAATATCTGACTCTGAGTACTTAGAAAGTTCAATATTTCGCCGATATTCAGAAGAGCCATTAATGGATCCAATCGTGAATGCAGCAGATGTAAGAAACATTGAAAAAAGACATATTAGATATATATTATAGGCATTACCATAACTAAACAATGATCCAGTCAGTGAAGCCGGTTTTCTATAAATAATCTCATTTGCATTGATTGTGAAGAATATAAACGATAATATGGAAAACACCGACATCGCCCTAAGCGCGTATGTGCAGATGTTGATGAAGTGATCATTATTTTGATTTCCGTTAAATGATGTCATCTCTGCGATCTCGTAATTATATTTAACTTAACGTTAGGCGAGAAGGGCCATATGCCCACGCCCCCGGGTGGGCACGAGATCTACCGCTCACGGAACGCTTCATCTTTCACCTCCATAAGTGGATCCAGCAGGAACTGCAGCACGCGCCGGCTCCCGGTCTTGATCTCGGCGGTCACCGACATACCCGGCGTGAGCGGGACATCGCTGCCGTCGGCGCGGATTGATGTCTGGTCGAGCGCGATGCGGACCGGGAAGACCAGCGGCCCGGCCGTGCCCTGGGCAGCGCCGCCGTTGCCCGCGGTGACGGAGGCACCAACCGGGATGGCATCGTTGGAGACGGTCGCCACCTTGCCGTCGAGCGTGCCGTAGCGGGTGAAGGGGAAGGCCTCGAGCTTGATGCGGGCTTCCTGGCCCTCGCGGACAAAGCCCTTGTCCTTGTTGAGCAGCATCGCCTCGATCTCGAGTGCCGTGCCGTCGGGCACCACCACCATCAGCTGCTGCCCGGTCTGCACCACGTCGCCGAGCGTTGTGACCTCGACCTGCTGGACGCGGCCGGCGACCGGCGAGGCGAGCACGCTGGCGCGTTCGAACAGCTCGGCCTTGGCAAGGTCCTGGCGCAGGATGCCTGTGGTGCGGTCGATGTCGACGAGTTCGTTGGTCATGCGGTCGAGATAGGCCTCCCGGCGTTCGCGCTTGCGGGCAGCCAGCGACTTGAGCGTCGCCTCCAGCTCGGCGATGCGGCCTTCTTCGGCCACCGCTGCCATCAGCTGGTCCTGCTCGCCCTGGCGCGCGTCGATCGTGTCGGATTTTACGCCGACGCCGCGCTTTTCCAATTCGAGATAGACGCCGAGCCGCTCGCCCGTGAGGCTGACCAGCTTGCGCCGCTCGGCAAGCGTCTTCCAGCCCCGCTCGATCTCGACCCGCTTCTGGGCGATGTCGGCCTCGAAGCTTGCCTGCTCGGCCTGGTAGGCGGATAGAGACTGGCGCATCTGCAGCAGCTGCAGTTCGGCCAGCTCGCGCGGTGCCTCGGCTGGGAGCGCCAAGCCGGCCTCGGCCGTTGGGATGTTCTCGGCAACCGCCTTGACGATGGCGCGCAGCCTTGCGGCGGACACCTCCGCCACCGCCAGGCTGCCGGCGAGCTTCCGGCGCTCGGCGACCTGCTCGGCGGGGTCGAGCTCGACGAGGAGGTCTCCCGCGTCGACCTGATCGCCCGCCTTCACATGGATCGCCTTGACGCGGCCCGTGATCAGTGGCTCGACGACCTGCACCTTGCCGACCGGCACGATCTTGCCCTGGATGCTGGCCGTGGTCTCGACGCGCCCGAACCACGACCAGACGAGTGCTCCCACCGCAAAGGCCATGATCATGGCCGAGAAGACGCGGGCGGCCGGGGAGGCCGGCGTCTCCAGGATTTCGATGGCGGCGGCCTGGAACTCGCGTTCGTTGCGGTCGAGCGACGGCCGCCTGTTGTCCCTTTCCCGCGCCACGCCTGCCTTCATCGCATCCCAGTAGCGCCCCATGGCGATCACTCCGCCGCCATCGGTTGATGGCCGGCCTGCAGCCGGTGCAGCTGGGCATAGCGGCCGTCGCGCTCAAGCAACTCGTCATGCGTGCCCTGCTCGGCGATGCGGCCCGCCTCGACGGTGACGATGCGGGTGGCGTCGCGAAGTGCCGCCAGGCGATGGGCGATAATGAACACCGTGCGCCCTTGCGCCATGCGGCGCATGTTCTGCTGGATCACATATTCGGATTCGTAGTCGAGCGCGCTGGTCGCCTCGTCGAAGATCAGGATGCGCGGGTTGGTGACCAGCGCGCGGGCGATGGCGATGCGCTGGCGCTGGCCGCCGGAGAGATTGGCGCCGCGTTCCTCGAGCACGGTGTCGTAGCCCGACTGCAGCTTGAGGATGAAGTCGTGCGCGCCGGAAAGCTTCGCCGCCTCGATGACGCGGTCGAGCGGCAGCGCCGGGTCGGCGAGCGCGATGTTCTCGCGCACCGTGCGCCGGAACAGGACGTTCTCCTGCAGCACCACGCCGATCTGGCGGCGCAGGCTGCGCGGGTCGATGAGGGCGAGATCGACGCCATCGACCAGGACGCGGCCGCGCTCCGGCACATGCAGACGCTGCAGCAGTTTGGCCACGGTGCTCTTGCCCGAGCCGGACGGGCCGACGATGCCGATGATCTCGCCCGCCTGAACCTGGAACGACACGTCGGAGAGGATCTCGCGCTCGCCCGGGCGGTATCGGAAGCTGACATGGTCGAAGGCCACGTTGCCAGCGATCTTGCGCAGCGAGCCCTGGCCGCCGGCTCCGGTGATCTCGGCGGGCGCGTTGAGGATGTCGCCCAGCCTGTCGACCGATATCCTGACCTGCTGCAAATCCTGCCAGAGCTGCGCGAGGCGCAGCACCGGTCCCGAGACGCGGCCCGCCATGATGTTGAAGGCGACGAGCTGGCCGACGGTCATGTCGCCGGCAAGCACCGCCTTGGCGCCGAACCACATGGTGGCGACGATGACCGCCTTGCTGATCAGCTGGGCCGCGTTGTTGGCGATGTTGGCGAGATTGGCCGTGCGGAAGCCGGCGCTGACATAGCCCGCGAGCTGGTCCTCCCAGCGCCGCTGCATCTGCGGCTCAACCGCCATCGCCTTCAAGGTTTCCACACCCACGATGGATTCGACCAGGAAGGTCTGGTTCTCGGCGCCGCGGTTGAACTTCTCCTCGATGCGGCGGCGGATCTCCGGGGTGACCGCCACAGACAGCGCCGCATAGGCGGGCATCGAGACGATGACGATCAATGTCAGCCACGGGCTGTAGAGCCACATGACGGCCAGGAAGACGAAGAGGAAGAAGACGTCGAGCAGGACCGTCAGGGCCGAACCGGTCAGGAATGCCCTGATGTTTTCGAGCTCGTGGACGCGGGCGACCGTCTGGCCCGTCTGGCGCGCCTCGAAATAGGCGATGGGCAGGCCGAGCAGGTGATGGAACAGCTTGGCCCCAAGGGCAACGTCGATGCGGCTCGTCGTGTGCACCGTCGTATAGCTGCGCAGCGCCGTCAGCAGCACCTCGAACAGCGAGACCGCGGCGAGGCCCACGACCAGCACCTGCAGCGTCGTCAGGCCGTTGTGGACGAGCACCTTGTCGATGACCAGTTGGAAGAAGATCGGCGAGATCAGCCCGAGCAGTTGCACGAAGAATGAGGCGAGCAGCACCTCGCCGAAGATCCAGCGATAGCGGATGATCTCGGGGATGAACCAGGAAAAATCGAAACGCCGGGCAAAGCCGTCGGCGAAGGCCCGGCTGGTGACCAGGATGGCGTGGCCGCTCCATAGGGCTTCGAATTCGGCTCGGGACAGTTCCTGCGGCGCGCCGACCAAGGGGTCCTGCAGCAGGACCTTTTCCGCCGACAGCGCCGCGAGCACAGCGAAGCTCCCGTCCTTCTTCTCGACGATGGCGGGCAAGGGAATCCGCTCGAGGCGATGAGGGGACGGTTGAACGATCCTCGCCTTCAGCTTCAGCCGCTTGGCCGCTCGCACCAGGTCCTGGCTGGATGCCCGGCCGACCACGAGGCCTAGATCATGGCGGACGACTTCGGCATCTACCGGCCGCCGCAAATATTGCGCGATCAGCGTCAAGCATATGACGCCGCTGTCCAAGCCAGCCGCTCCCGAAATCCCCGTATCCACGCCCGCCCACGCGAATTTTAGCCCCGATGCAACTATTCCGAATTTTCCAAGCGGAATGCAAGCGCAGTAAGAACGCAAATTTGCTCAAAATCATATGTTAGTATTTCCTGAAATAATGACGCACCATTTAAGGTGGCTTGAGCTGTTCTCACCTGCAGATAGCGGCGACCGGGCCAAGCTCTCGGTTCTTGACCTCCATGCTGCGCAACGAAGTCATCGCCTACGCCGCAAACCTCATGATTTGGTCTGGAGTCTATGACCTGGGCTTACCTTCTGGTTATCGACCCTGCTCCGCAGGCAGAAAGCTTTGCAGGCGGCGTAGTCCGTGCGGCTGCTTTGAGAGGCCCGTCCTATACGCCGTCGACACTTCGCTATCGCCGCACGACCTCGATCTGCGTCTTCACTGTCTGAGCTCCACCCCGCTTCATGCTTGTGTCTCGAAACAGCAAGGCGGAATGCGGCATGGAAGACGACAGCCAAGGCCCGCAAGACGGGAAGATACCGGCCAAGAACGACAGGCCGGAAGCCGAGGCAGAGAGCGGTGAGGACATAGCGCCCTGGGTGAGGTTGGACACAATGGTGTTCGACATCGCTCGCCTGATCGGACGGCAGATGGCCCGGGCAGACTTCGAGCGGCTGAGAACCGCTGCCAATGACAACAAGCCTCGCATCGCCGAACCGGGTGGAGGCGAGGGCAATAAGGATTGAACGAGACGGAGATCGCCTCTTGTGGGCCTCATGGCGAAGGCTTCATCGAGGTGCATCACTTGCAGCCCCTCCACACCCTAGTGGACGGAGGCAAGACACGTCTTGGTGACTTGGTGCTCGTTTGCTCCAATTGTCACCGGATGATACATCGGCAAAAGGAGTGGTTAATTCCCACAGCGCTTCGCCAGATGCTCAGTCAAAGGGAATGAAAGGGCAGGACGGTACGGAGCTCCGCACACTAGGCCGCTAAGTTTTCTTCTTGGGCCTCAACACTCTCGGGTTGATGTTGTCGTAAACTTGCTGAGCAGGAAAAGCTCCAGCTGGAGCCTGCTGGCCCGGCAAAACCTTGCCAACCTGAATTAGCAGATCCTGCCCTGGTTTCACGATGTCATAGGTGACGCCTGGGTTGTAGGTCGTGAACGCCGTGTTGCCGTAGACGTTCGTCTGCATGGTACCCGGCGTCCGCCCGTAGTCTCGTCTGGTCGCATCCTGGCTGCCGAGGATAACAAAGTGGGTATTGCCGCTCTGGAGCGTAATTTCTGCGGCCTTAAGCAAGCTGTAGTCTTGGACAACCGTAGGGTCGGTGAAGCCGTTTCCACGCGTTGAAATACGGTAAGTATCGTTGGTTATCGGCATTGCGACCACCCCTCCAGTCGCTCCCATTTCTTGATATGGTGTTTGGCAGCCTGCCAAAAGTGCGACGAGCAATATCCCAAAAAGGCTCACCTTCATCGACATCCCCCTCAGAACGCCATTGTGTTGGATCGGTCTTTTCCGCTGCTGGTGTCCAGCCCCTCAATATATTCAAGCCTACCCCGGCAGTGCTTGCAACTGCTCATCAGGCATGGTGGAAACGATTGGAAGGGGTCAACCTTGTCAATTTGGCGGGCAGGGTCTCTTCAATTCTCAGCTACGAGCCAGCCGAACACCAGGCCCTCCACCGTTCTGAGGAATGAATTCAACGCCTGCGGCTATCAATGCAAGGCAGATTTTGGTCCGCGTCCGCGTTGAGACAATCGGTGCATTTTCACTGTCGCTTTCGCACCTCTTCAGGGTGGGGATTGAAACCCCAGATAGAGCAGCTAACTCCTCTTGCGAAAGTCCAATAAGCGCACGAGCAGCTCTCATCTGTCCGGTGGTAATGAAATCTACTTGATCCTTTTGGATCATTTTCGTATGATCTTTTCGTATCAAAAAAAGTAGCTCGGCTCAATGTCGAGAACGGCCAGACACGGTGTTCCAGCACCGCATCTGGCCTGACCATAACCTAAGCTGTTGAGGAGCTCGGATCATGGCTGATTCCGACCATAGCATGAGTTTGGCCCGCGTCACCCGGCGGGTGGCGCTTACGGGATGGGTTGTTGGTGCGACCGGATGGGCGTTTGGCCGCAAGGCGTCGGCGCGCAGCGCTGCGACGATAGATGCGACCGCCGACCCGGCGCTGGCGCTGTGGCGGGAGTGGGCGGCGGCGCATCAGCGGGCGCAGCGGCTGTGCCGGCGGCAGCAGGAGTTGGAGGCAGAGCTTGCCGAGCGGGTCGAGGTTCTGTGGACGGTGGTCAAGGTTCCTGGCGGCGAGGAGATCGTCGTCTGCTCCAAGGAAGCCCTCGACCGGATTGTCGGCGCGCGGACGGACATGGCGGCGATCCGCGCCAGGGCGGAAGCCGAGCTTGCCGAACGGCAGGCCTGTTTCGAGGCTGCGGCGACAGAGATCGGCTATTTCGCGGGGCTGAGGGCCGAGCGCGAGGCCTACGAGCGGGTCGAGGCGCTGCTGGAGGCACTGTCGCAGACGCCCGCCGTGTCGCTCGCGGGCGTCGTAGGCAAGCTCGATGCGGTGATACGCAACGGCGAGGCGTGGGAAGATCTTTCGGCCTTTCCCTGGCCGCAAATCCGCTCGGCGCGCGACGACCTGATGCAGATCGGTCGCCAGATGACGCCACATGCGATTTTCCCGGTCGGATAGACGCCTTTGTTGGACAGTTTGCCGGACAGCTTCATTGCATTGGAGCCGATCCGGCGGAGCCGGTCAGGGTCAAGGCTGGGTGGAGCCGGCCCTGACCGGCTTTCTGGGAACACAGTTTCTCGGAGGTTCGGCCTCGACCAGGGGCCGCGGGCACGCTGTGGAACGACACCACGGTCCGCGGCCATGTCCGGCGCGGCACCGGCATCATCAACAATGAACTCTACATCGGCCGCCTGGTCTGGAACCGACAGCGCTATGTGAAGGATCCGACGACCGGCAAGCGGGTGTCGCGCCTGAACCCGGAAGACGAACGGATAGTCACCGAGGTACCGGAGTTGCGCATCGTCGACGACGAGCTCTGGCAGGCGGGTCAAGGCACGCCGGGGCGAGATCGCCGACAGGCACGTCAACCTGGTCGGCCATCCGCGCCCACTACAGCCGCAACCGGCTGAGCGTCGCCCGACGGCCGAAGTCGTTGCTGTCTGGCCTGGTCTACTGCCGCTGCTGCGGCGGCCCCTATTCGCCGCGCAGTGTCGACCGCTTCGCCTGCTCCAGCCACATCAGCAACTGCTCCTGTCCGAACAGGCGCACCATTGCGCGGAGCGAACTGGCAGCGTGTGCTTGCCGGTCTCAGGCACCGGATGATGGCGCCGGAGGCGGCCGCGGCTGCGATGCGCACCTTTGCCGAGGAGACAAATCGGCTCAACCGCGAGCGCCGCGCCAATGCCGACGCCTGGAAGGCGGAACTGGTGGAAGATCGAGAAGCAGATCCGCGGCATCATCGAGGCGATCAAGGCCGGCATGTTCCACGACAGCATGAAGATGGAGATGGATGCGCTCGAGGCGCGCAAGGCCGAACTGGCGGGTCTGCTTGACGGCACGCCGCAGGACATGCCGGACCTTTTGCCGAGCGTGGCGGTGCTCTATGCGCGGAAGGTCGCGCAGTTGACCGAGGCGCTGAACCATCCGGACGACCGGCCGGAAGCCACTGCGGCGCTGCGCTGATCGAGAAGATCATGCTGACGCCTGGCGCGAAGCGCGGAGCGAAGCGCGGCGTGATCGACGCGACGCTGTATGGGGAGTTGGGCACGATCGTGAACTGGACCGGGCGGCAGGCCGCTAGTCCAAACAAAAACACTCCCGGAGCGGGGCTCGCGGGAGTGTCTTCATCGGTGGTTGCGGGAGCAGGCTTCAAATCTCTACGATCAGCAAGTGTCGGTCTCGGTGAAAACCTGCCCACAGATCGAGGTCACGGGAGACGAACTCCGAGCTTGATCGACCCTAATCGTCTTCGGATAGCCGATCTTGGGGCAGACCTTTTCCAGTGTCCTGACCACATCCTCTGCCCGGTAGCTGAAGCGCGGGTCGAGCACCGGCACGTAGCGCGAGAACGTATCGACGACCGTCAGGACGCGGATCTTCTTGCCCGTCGCGAACTGGCGTGAACGAAGTCCATCGCCCACACGTCGTTGGGTTCGACCGGCATCTCGTGGCCGGCGCTGAACCAGTCGTGTGCGCCCTGCGGTTCTTCTACGGCGTGACGCTCGGGCAGGCGACCTCTGACCGCGAGGCTCCGGCCTGTCCGATCTGCGGTGGGATCGTTCGCGTGACGAGCTATCTGCCAGCCGGCTCCGACTGCCTCGGGAGCGTGGCCCCGATCTTCCGATGCGATACTTCCTGAGCCCTCATGACTGCCGCCGCGATCATCACTGACATCCGCCGACACGCTCAGACAGGGCGCAGACGCAGTCGTCCCGATGCCGCGTCCACGGCTCTGCACACCCTTCAGGCTATAGCTCCGGCCGCACTCGACTCGCTCCAATACGATCTCCTCGACGTCTGCGCCGGCCGCAGCCACCGCCGACAACCGCTCCGGCTTGAACATTCCCCATAGCGGCCGCGAGAACTCATCCGCGCCTTCGTTCAATCCGGCTTCAATGAGGTCCGCAGCCGAGCCAGCACGCCCCACCAGCACCCGGACCTCACAGAACCCTCCAGATTCCCAGGACTGACGGAAGCTGAATCAATGCGTTCCGGATTTGCTGATTCGGAGCGGGTTGATGGGAGTGAAGCGCTACTACGAGCTAAACGAGGCGCATTGGCTTCGGATTGCACCGATGCTACCGGGCAAGGCGACCGATCCCGGTCGGACCGGCGCGGATAACCGGTTGTTCGTAAACGGAGTTTTGTGGGTGCTCCGGTCCGGGGCCTACTGGCAGCATCTGCCGGAACGCTACGGCAAGTGGAAGAGTGTTCACGCCCGCTTCACCCGCTGGGCCAAGGCGGGGGTCTGGGAGAAGGTCTTCGCCGAGCTGATCAAGGATCGAGACAACAAGTACCTGATGCTCGACACCACCCTGGTCCGCGTCCACCAGCAGGCGGCGGCCGGAAAAGAGATCCCATGAGGCGACGGGCGGCGGAACTCAGGTAAGGTTTCGGGGTCCGACATCCTAACCCTGGAGACGTCTCATGGATCTCTCATCCGTTGCTCTGCCGCCCGTCGGCGAGAAGACTGCCACGATTTTCGTGGCACTGGAATTCTTAGCAAGTCGGCTTGGCTTGTAGCGCTGCACTCACCGACGGCCGACAAGATCAGCCTGCATCGCCTGCAAGGAGGCGACACCGAAGGGCTTATGGCTCTCATTGAACGCCGGCGCGAACAAGCGCAGGCTGCCTTGGCGGGTCCTGTCCAGGTGATGTCGTGCTTCCTTTGCCGATAGCATTTCCGCCGAAGTCGGTATTCCGATCGCCTATTGCCGGGAGGTGCCGGTGGCGCTGCGCCATCTGGAACTCGCGATCTCCGTGAATTCGAGGTCCGGCCCGGATCGGGGCGGGTGCTGCGCGAGCCGATCGGCGCGCCCGGCCTCATCACGCCATGGAACTGGCCGCTAGTGAAGATCGTTTGCATCGCGCCGGCGCTCGCCGCGGGCTGCACAATGGTGCTGAAACCCAGCGAGATCGCCCCGGAAGCCGCCCGCCTTTTCGCGGAAGCCATCGATGAAGCCGGCCTGCCGCCGGGCGTGTTCAATCTTGTGGAGGGCGACGGGCCGACGACAGGCGAGGCGCTCGTCTCGCATCCGGACGTGGACATGGTCTCGTTCACCGGCTCGACACGGGCCGGCATCCGCATCGCCAAACTCGCCGCCGACACGGTCAAGCGGGTGACGCAGGAAAAAGATCAAAGCGGTAGCAACTGGGAGGTCGCCTATGAACCCGTCTGGCTCGCCGCATAAGGCGTGTAGACATCTCCCTCTGCATGGAGGTTGATCGGCTGCCGCCTATAGCGCCTTGCCAAGAAGGGCCTCGGCGATCTTTGCCGCGGCAGCGACATGGTGCCGGCAGGCCGCCGCCGCCGCATCTGGGTCGTTCTTCTCGATAAAGGCAAAGATTTCTCGGATCTGCGCAGGTCCCGAGACAGTGCGGTTCGCCGTCGAGAGCGTCATCACCCGCAGTCGCGAGATGCGGCTGTTTAGCCGGCTGACGATATCCCAGGCGATGTTGTGGCCGCTCGTCTCGAAGATAATCCGGTAAAATTCCGTCGTCGCGTCGAGGATGCCGGGGGGCGAATTCTGGCGCGAGGTGCGGTCCAGCTCCGCCAGCGCCGCGCGCAGCCGCGCCTTCACGCCCGCATCCGCAGAACGCGCGCAATCGGCGACGGCAGTCGCCTCCAGCGCGGCGCGAATCTCGTAGATCTGCCGCGCATCCTTCCAGTCGAGCCGCGCGACGATCGGGCCATGCCCGGCCAGCATCTCCACCAGCCCCTCCGCCTCCAGGTGGCGGATGACTTCGCGAATTACCGAGCGCGAGACGCCGAGCTGGTCGCAGAGCGTACGCTCGACCAGCCGCTCGCCCGGCTCGAAAAGCCCGCTGATGATGGCGCGGCGCAGCCGGTCGAGCGCGATTTCCCGGAGTGTGGCAGGCGGGGTCTCGATGCGGAGGGCCGCGAGGTTTTCGGCGTTCTTAATCATGGCTTTTGATAGCCCCAAAAAATAGGCCGCACAAGGTCTTGACACGTTGTAAGATGGTATACCAACATATGAGCAGTTCGATTGACAGGAGGATTTCGTGGCAGCCATCATTCGCAAGACGCTCTTGCATGTGGAGACAACCCTCATCGAAGGCGGCCGGGAGGCGGCGGTGCCGTTGAAGCTCATTGCGGCCATGGCTATTGTGAAAAACCCTTGGGCGGGGCGCGGCTTCGTCGAGGACCTGCGGCCGGAAATCCATGCCGTCGCGCCGGTGCTTGGCGAAACGCTGACGCGCATGGTCATCGAGACGGCCGGTTCGGGCGAGGCTGTCGAGGCCTATGGGAAATCGGCCGTCGTCGGCCTTGATGGCGAGGTCGAGCACGCCTCGGCGTTGATCCACACGCTGCGTTTCGGCAACCACTACCGCACGGCCGTCGGCGCCAAGTCCTATCTCGCTTTCTGCAACACGCGCGGCCCGGCCAATGCGCCGATCATGATCCCGCTGATGGACAAGAACGACGAGGGCCGCCGCTCGCACTACCTAACGATCCAGTGTGCCATTCCCGATGCGCCAGCCGCCGACGAGATCGTCGTGGCGCTCGGCGCGTCGATCGGCGGCCGGCCGCATCACCGCATCGGCGACCGTTACCAGGACCTCAAGGAGCTGGGCCACGATGTTGCAAACCCTGCAGCGGTCTAGGACGCCCTCGGGTACGGCCTATCTCGACCGGGGCCGGGGCGGCGAGACCGTCGTCCTCGTCCACGGGGTCGGCATGCGGCTCGAGGCGTGGGCGCCGCAGATCGACCAGCTTGCAGAGAATTTCCGCGTCATTGCCGTCGATCTTCCTGGCCACGGGCGCTCGGAGCCGCTCGGCAAGCCGTCGCGTCTTGCCCACTTCGTCGAATGGCTCGAGAAAGCCCTGGACGAGATCGCCGCAGGCCCGGTCAATGTCGCGGGCCATTCGATGGGGGCGCTGATCGCCACCGGCATTACGGCCACCGCGCCCGACCGGGTGAAGCGGGTGGCGCTGCTCAACGGCGTCCACCGCCGCAGCGCTGCGGCCCGCAAGGCGGTCGAAGCACGGGCCGACGAGATCGTCTCGGGCAATTTCGACCGGGAGGCGCCGCTTTCCCGGTGGTTTTCGGGCGAGGAAAGCCGGAGCGAGGCCTATGCTCTCACCCGCGACCTGCTGCATGCGGTCGATCCGGCGGGCTATGCTGCCGCCTACCAGGCCTTTGCGACCGGGGATTCGGTCTACTCCGATTGCTGGCAGAACGTAGCGTGCCCGGCGCTGTTCCTAACCGGTGACGGCGACCTTAATTCGACCGTGGACATGGCGCGAGAAATGGCCGCCGCCGCGCCGCGCGGGCGGGCCGTCGTCATTGAGGGTCACCGCCACATGGTGAACCTCACGGCGCCGGAGGCGGTGAACGCGGCGCTCATCGACTGGCTTCATTGGGAGGTGGAGAATGACATTTGACGCGAGAGCCTTGCGTGACGCCTTCGGTGCATTCCTGACCGGCGTCACCGTCGTCACGACCGTTGACGATGCGGGATCGCCGATTGGCTTCACCGCCAACAGCTTTACCAGCGTTTCGCTGGACCCACCGCTGCTGCTCGTGTGCCTTGCCAAGACCTCGCGCAACTATGCGACGCTGACGCGTGCCAGGGGCTTTGGCGTCAATATCCTGTCGGAAGGACAGAAAGACGTTTCCAATACTTTTGCGCGCCCCGTCGAGGATCGCTTCGCCGCCGTTCAGTGGCAGGCCGGTCCGTTCGGTTCACCCGTCTTTGATGCCGTCGCCGCTTGGTTCGACTGTGCGATGCACGAGGTCGTTGATGCTGGCGACCATGTCATTCTCCTCGGCCGGGTCGAGGGCTTCGACAACAGCGGCAAGACGGGGCTTGGCTACGCCCGCGGCGGTTACTTCACGCCGGCGCTCGCCGAGAAGAGCCTGCTGGCGAACGCCGATGGCAGCCTATTGCTGGGTACTGTTGCCGAGCGTGATGGCGCGATCCTGCTGGTCGATGACGGCAAGGGCGGCTGGACGCTGCCGTTCGTCGAGAAGGCCGAACGCGAGGGCATGGAAGCGCTGGAGGCACATGTCGCTGCCGATTTCGGCCCGGCGCTCCAGACGGGCCTACTCTACTCTGTCTATGAGGATACGAAGACGGGGCGCCAACACGTCGTCTATCGCGCGAGCCTGGGCGAGGGCGTCCTCAAGGCCGGGCGGCTCTTTCCGCTGGAGGCGTTGCCGACCAATGACGTCGCCGATGGCGCCGTTCGCGAACTCGTCCGGCGCTTTGCCCAGGAAAGCACGCTCGGCAATTTCGGCGTCTATTTCGGAAATCAGGAAAAGGGCCGCGTGCACGCCGTGGCCGCAAAGGGGTGAAGCATGAAATTCTCTCTGTTCGTACACATGGAGCGGCTGGATGCCAGCCAGAACCATCAGGAACTCTACGAAGAGTTCATCGCGCTGTGCGAGATCGCGGACAAGGGCGGCATGCATGCCATCTGGACCGGCGAGCACCACGGCATGGATTTCACCATCGCGCCGAACCCCTTCGTCAACATCGCCGACCTCGCACGCCGCACCAAGAATGTGCGCCTCGGCACGGGCACGGTCATCGCGCCGTTCTGGCATCCGATCAAGCTTGCCGGCGAAGCGGCGATGACCGATATCATCACTGGCGGGCGCCTCGATGTCGGCATCGCGCGCGGCGCCTATAGCTTCGAATATGAGCGCCTCCTGCCGGGCCTTGACCCCTGGGGCGCGGGCCAGCGGATGCGCGAGCTGATCCCGGCCGTAAAGGGCCTCTGGGCCGGCGACTATGCGCATGACGGCGAGTTCTGGAAATTCCCGAAGACAACCTCCGCGCCGAAGCCGGCACAGCAGCCGCATCCGCCGATCTGGGTCGCGGCGCGCGATCCGAACAGCCATGAATTCGCCGTCGCCAATGGCTGTAACGTGCAGTGCACGCCGCTGGCCAATGGCGAGGCGGAAATCGCAAGCCTCATGGAGCGCTTCGACGCGGCCTGTGAAAAGGCGACAGGCATGCCGCGGCCAAAGATCATGCTGCTGCTGCACACGTATGTCGGTTCCGACGAGGCCGATATCGAGCAGGCGGCAAAGGAAGTGAGCACTTACTACAACTACTTCTTCGCCTGGTTCAAGAACGAGCGTCCGATCAGCCAGGGCCTCATCGACCGGCTGAGCGAAGAAGAACTTGCCGCCAATCCCAACCTCACGCCGCAGAAGATGCGTGAGAACATGCCGATCGGCACGGCGGACGAGGTGATCAAGCGCCTGAATGTCTACGAGGGCCTTGGGTACGACGAATATTCCTTCTGGATCGACACCGGCATGAGCTTCGCACGCAAGAAGGCGTCGCTCGAACGCTTCATCGCCGACGTCATGCCGGCATTCCGGTGAGGCCGTCATGCAGAACTTCCAGCAATACATAGATGGAATTTTCGAGGACGGTGTGGCCCGGTTGGAGAGTGTCGATCCGGCGACAGGCGTGGTCTGGGCAACGATGCCCGAAGCGCGGGAAGATGACGTCGATCGCGCCGTGAAGGCTGCGGCGCGCGCCCTCTGGAATGGCGAATGGCCGTCGATAACTGCGACGGCGCGGGGCAAGCTGCTCTATCGGCTTGCCGATCTCGTGCAGGCCAACGCCCGGAAACTGGCCGAGCTTGAAACGCGCGATACGGGCAAGATCATCCGCGAGACCTCCGCGCAGATCGCCTATGTCGCGGATTACTACCGCTACTATGCCGGCCTTGCGGACAAGATCGAGGGCGCGACGCTCGCCATCGACAAGGCGGACATGGATGTCTGGACGCGGCGTGAGCCGATCGGTGTCGTGGCGGCGGTCGTGCCGTGGAACAGTCAGCTTTTCCTCTCGGCGGTGAAGATCGGCCCGGCGCTCGCTGCCGGTTGCACGCTGGTAGTCAAGGCTTCGGAAGACGGTCCCGCGCCGCTCCTCGAATTTGCGCGGCTCGTGCATGAGGCGGGCTTCCCGGCGGGTGTCGTCAACATCCTCACTGGGTTCGGCCCGACCTGCGGCAGCGCGCTGACCCGCCACCCCGGTGTCGACCACATCGCCTTCACCGGCGGCCCGGCGACGGCCGCTGCCGTAGTGCGCAATTCGGCGGAAAACCTCGCCACGACCTCGCTGGAACTCGGCGGCAAGTCACCTTTCATCGTCTTTGCCGATGCCGATCTGGAAAGCGCCGCCAATGCGCAGGTCGCCGGCATTTTCGCCGCGACGGGACAGAGCTGCGTGGCGGGTTCGCGCCTCATCGTCGAGGCTTCGGTAAAGGATCAGTTCCTCGCTATCCTGAAGGCGAAGGCCGAAGCGGTTCGCATTGGTTCGCCGCTCGACATGGGGACGGAAGTCGGGCCGCTCTGCACGCACCGGCAGCGCGACCATATCGAGGCGGTCGTTGCCGCCTCGCTGGGGGCGGGTGCAAAACTGGTGACCGGCGGCCGGGCAGGTGAGGGGAACGGGTTCTACTACGTCCCCACCATTCTCGACTGCGATGGCGTCTCCGCCGCCTCGGTGGAAACCGAACTCTTCGGGCCGGTGCTCTCTGTTCTCTCCTTCACGAGCGAGGAGGAGGCGGTTCGGCTTGCGAATGCCACGCCCTATGGGCTCGCCTCCGGCGTGTTCACGCGCAACCTTGCCCGCGCCCACCGCATGATCAAGCGCATCCGCGCCGGCATCGTCTGGGTGAACACCTACCGCGCGGTCTCGCCCGTCGCGCCTTTCGGCGGATACGGGCAGTCGGGGCAGGGGCGCGAGGGAGGCCTTGCCGCCGCGCTCGACTATACGAAGACGAAAACCGTGTGGCTTCGGACCTCCGACGACCCGATCCCCGATCCGTTCGTGATGCGGTGACGGCGATGTTTGTCGAGATCCGCACCTATCGGCTGAAGAACGGTGGCATTCCCGAATACCTCAAGGTGGTCGGCGAAACCGGCACTACGATCCAGAAGAAGCATCTCGGCAATCCCGTCGGCTACTTCTCCTCGGAAATCGGGCCGATCAACGAGATCGTCCACATCTGGAGCTTCGAGAGTCTCGACGACCGGCAGGCGCGTCGTGCGCGCCTCGCCAGCGACCCCGAATGGCAGGCGTTCCTGCCGAAGATCCGCGACCTAATCGTCACTGCGGGCAACAAGATCATGAGCCCGGCCGCCTTCCCGCCACTTGGAGGCAGCGCGCCGATCTGACGACCGAACCAACTGAACTGGGAGAATGGAAACATGAAAAACAGCATTGCAATCGCACTACTTATGACGGCCCTCGGCTTTGCCGAAAGCGCTACCGCAAAGGAGATGGTCTTCACCAGCTGGGGCGGCACCACGCAGGATGCCCAGAAAACCTATTGGGCCGACCCCTTCACCGCGAGCAGCAATGTCGCCGTCACGCAGGACGGCCCGACCGACTACGGCAAGATCAAAGCTATGGTCGAAGCCGGCAATGTGACCTGGGACGTCGTGGATGTCGAGGGCGACTATGCCGTGCAGGCCGGCAATGCTGGCCTCCTCGAAAAGCTCGATTTTTCTGTCATCGACAAGACCAAGCTCGATCCGCGCTTCGTCACTGACTATTCGGTTGGCAGCTTCTATTATTCCTTCGTGATCGGCTGCAACAAGGATGCGGTCGAGGCCTGCCCGAAGACCTGGGCGGAACTCTTCGACACCCAGAAGTTTCCCGGCAAGCGTACCTTCTACAAGTGGTCCGCTCCGGGCGTGATCGAAGCGGCGCTGCTGGCAGATGGCGTGCCCGCCGACAAGCTCTACCCGCTCGATCTCGACCGGGCTTTCAAGAAGCTGGATAGCATCAAAGCTGACATCGTCTGGTGGGATAGCGGCGCGCAGTCGCAGCAGCTTCTCGCGTCTGCCGAAGCGCCGTTCGGCTCGTTCTGGAATGGCCGCCTGACGGCACTCGCCGAAACCGGCGTCACCGTCGAGACATCTTGGACCAACAACATCACCGCCGCCGACTCCCTCGTCGTGCCGAAGGGTGCCAAGAACAAGGATGCGGCGATGAAGTTCATCGCGCAGGCGACCAGTGACTCGGCCCAGGCCCAATTCGCGACCGCAACCGGCTATGCGCCGATCAACCTCGAATCCAACACCCTGATGGATGCGGAACTGCGCAAGTCGCTTCCTGACATGCAGGCCGACACCCAGGTCAACGCGGACATGAGCTATTGGGCTCAGCACCGTGATGAGATCGGCACCCGTTGGTACGCCTGGCAGGCGAAGTAAGACCGTCTCCCAAGACGATGGCGGGTCGGCGTTTGCCGGTCCGCTTCCCAATCCACTGGATGATCGACCATGGCTGTTACGGTAGCGAAGGGCGCCGTCAATACAAAGCGTGAGGGTACGCTCGGCTACCTCATGCCGGCACTGCTGCTCATCGCCTTCTTCTTCATCGTGCCGGTGCTCATGCTGCTTATGCGCAGCGTGCTCGAGCCCGAACCGGGACTGCAGAACTATGCCGCGCTTCTCGGTTCGACGACCTATCTGCGCGTGTTCCTGAACACTTTCATGGTGGCCGGCGTCGTCACGCTCGTCTCCATCGTCGTCGGCTATCCGGTCGCCTGGCTGCTCGCCATCATGCCCGAGCGGTGGTCCCGCATCGTGCTGGCGATCATCATTCTGTCGATGTGGACGAACCTGCTCGCCCGTACCTATGCCTGGATGGTCCTGCTCCAACGCACCGGCGTCATCAACAAGACGCTGATGGGGCTCGGGCTGATCGACAAGCCCCTGGCGCTCGTCAACAACCTCGTCGGCGTCACGATCGGCATGACCTATATCATGCTGCCCTTCGTCATCCTGCCGCTGATGGGTGTGATCCGCTCCATCGATCCGGCGATCCTGAGGGCCGCCGCGCTCTGCGGCGCCGGCAAGATGCAATGTTTCCTGCGCGTCCTGCTGCCGCTCTCGCTGCCCGGCATCGCCGCTGGCGCGCTGATGGTCTTCGTCATGTCCCTAGGCTATTTCGTCACGCCGGCGCTCCTCGGCGGCACCTCCAACATGATGCTTGCGGAGCTAGTGGCGCAGTTCGTCCAGTCGCTGGTAAACTGGGGCATGGGGGGAGCGGCCGCGCTGGTGCTGCTCGTCGTCACCCTTGCGCTCTACGCCGTCCAGCTGCGCTATTTCAATCCGGCTCGGGGGAAGTAGACGTGCTGCTCGACTTCGACAAACTCGGCGGTCTCAGAACCTTCCTCATCGCTCTCGTGGCGCTGGTGTGCATCTTCCTCATCCTGCCGATCGTCTTCATCGCGGCGCTCTCGTTCGGCTCCTCGCAATGGCTGATCTTCCCGCCGCCCTCCTGGACCTTCAAATGGTATCAGGATCTTTTCGCCGATCCGCGTTGGCTCTATTCGGCACTGACGAGCCTGAAGATCGCGGCGATCGTCACGGTACTATCAGTCGTGATCGGCTTCCTCGCCGCGCTTGGTCTCGACCGTGGCCGGTTTGTCGGCCGGGATATGCTGCGCGCGCTGTTCCTGACGCCGATGATCCTGCCCGTCGTAGTTCTCGCCGTCGCGCTCTACGCTCTGTTCCTAAAGCTCGGCCTTGCCGGCACGACCATCGCCTTCGTCATTGCTCACCTCTTGATCGCGCTGCCCTTCTCGATCATCTCGATCGGCAACGCACTCGAAGGCTTTGACCGCTCGATCGAGGATGCCGCCATCCTCTGCGGGGCAAATCCCTGGGAGGCTCGGCTGCGCGTTACGGTCCCGGCGATCAGCCACGGCATCTTCGGCGCCGCCGTCTTCTCCTTCCTCGCCTCCTGGGACGAGGTTGTGCTGGCGATCTTCATGGCGAGCCCGACGCTGCAGACCCTTCCCGTAAAAATCTGGTCGACGCTGCGGCAGGACCTGACGCCTGTCATCGCGGCCGCGTCCACACTGCTTATTGCCTTCACCATCCTCCTGATGATCGTCGCAGCACTCTTCCGCAAGGGACGAAAAGCATGATCCAGCCCTTCCTTAGCATTCGCGGCATCCGCAAGTCCTATGGCGCGGTGACCGCCGTCAAGAATGTCAGCATGGATATCGCCGAGGGCGAGTTCATGACCTTCCTCGGCCCGTCCGGCTCGGGAAAGTCGACGACCCTTTACATCCTCGCCGGCTTTCAGGATCCGACGGGCGGCGACATCCTGCTGAAAGGCCAGAGCCTCCTGTCGACGCCGTCGCACAAGCGCAATATCGGCATGGTGTTCCAGCGCTATACGCTCTTCCCACACCTATCGGTGGGCGAGAACGTGGCGTTCCCGCTTCGCATCCGTCGCCGCCCGCAGGCCGAGGTTGCCGAACGCGTGCAAGCCGCCTTGAAGCTCGTACGCCTCGAAGGCTTCGAGGATCGCATGCCGGCGCTCATGTCCGGCGGCCAGCAGCAGCGCGTGGCGCTCGCCCGCGCGCTTGTCTACAACCCGCCCGTCCTCCTGATGGACGAGCCGCTGTCCGCGCTCGACAAGAAGCTGCGCGAGGAAATCCAGTTCGAAATCCGCCGTATCCATCACGAGACGGGCGTGACCATCCTCTACGTCACCCACGACCAGGAAGAGGCGCTGCGCCTGTCGGACCGCATTGGGGTGTTCAGCGAGGGCGAGATAGACCAGATTGGGACCGGCCCGGAGCTCTATTCCAACCCGGCGACCCGCTTCGTGGCGGGGTTCATCGGCGACAGCAACTTCCTCGACGCGACTGTCGTTGCAAGCAATGCCGGCAAAGCAAAACTCTCGCTGGGCGATGGCGCTGTCGTGGAAGGCGTGCCGTTGCACGGGGCATCGGCAGCGAACGGCAAGGCATCACTGATGCTGCGCCCGGAGCGCCTCTCGTTGTCGCGCGTCTCGGTCTCGTCGGGTATTGCCGTGACGGTGCGGGATATCACTTTCCTTGGCAACAACGTCGAGGTTAGCACCGCGACGCCTGCTGGCGTCGACCTCGCGGTGCGCCTGCCGTTCGGTCATGAGGCGATTTCGAGCCTCGCGCGCGGCGAGCAAGCCTGGCTCACCTTTGATACCGCGTCCGCGCACGCCTTCGCATAACCTCATTTCTCCGGCCGGGAGTCTGAACCGTGGCAATTTCCGAGCACCTACTGTCGAAGCTGAACGACCCTGCACTTGCGACGGATCGCGCCCCTGTTGCCGGCGAATGGCTTGGCTGCGGCGATGCGACGGATACATTCGACGTCTTCAATCCGTCCACCGGCGAGCTGATCGCAACCCTTCCGAACATGGGCCGAGCGCATGCTGCTCGTGCGATCGACGCGGCCTACGTCGCCCAGAAGGAATGGGCGAAGCGGACGGGCAAGGAGCGCGCGGCCATCATGCGCACGCTCCACGACCTCATAGTCACCCATGCCGATGATCTCGCGACGATCCTGACCATGGAAATGGGCAAGCCGCTGGCGGAATCGCGCGGCGAAATCCTCTATGGCGCGTCCTATGTCGAATGGTTCGGCGAGGAAGCCAAGCGCGCCTATGGCGACATGATCCCGGGCCACCAGCGCGACAAGCGCATCATGGTCGTCAAGCAGCCGGTCGGTGTCGTTGCTGCCATCACGCCCTGGAACTTTCCGAATGCCATGCTCGCCCGCAAGTTGGCGCCGGCGCTGGCCGCGGGGTGCGCCATGGTTGCCAAGCCCGCCGTTGAAACACCGCTCTCCGCGCTGGCCTTAGCGCGCCTTGCCGAATGCGCCGGCGTTCCTGCCGGCCTCTTCAGCATTATTCTCACGACGGACGTCCTAGAGGTAGGCAAGGAATTCACGTCGAACGACAAGGTCCGCAAACTGACCTTCACGGGTTCGACCAATGTCGGGCGCATTCTGATGCGGCAGGGCGCCGACCAGATCATGAAGCTCGGCCTGGAACTCGGCGGCAATGCCCCGTTCATCGTCTTCGACGATGCAGACCTCGATGCGGCCGTGGAAGGCGCGATGATCGCGAAATACCGCAACAACGGTCAGACCTGCGTCTGCGCCAACCGTTTCTATGTCCAGGCCGGTGTCTATGATGCCTTCGCGAAAAAGCTGGCCGCCCGCGTTTCGCAGATGAAGGTCGGCGACGGTTTCGAGGACGCTGTCGATGCGGGCCCCCTGATCGACCAAAAGGCCCTGGCAAAGGTCGAGGCGCATATAACCGATGCGGTCTCGAAGGGTGCGCGAGTGGCGGTCGGCGGCAAACCGGATGAACGAGGCGGCCTGTTCTTCCAGCCGACCGTCCTGACGGACGTGGCGCCTGGCATGAAGGTGGCCCGCGAGGAGACCTTCGGCCCGGTCGCTCCGCTCTTCCGCTTCGAGACCGAGGCGCAGGCGATCGACCTCGCAAACGACACCGAATTCGGCCTTGCGGCATATTTCTATGGGAACGATCTTTCCCGTGTCTTCCGTGTCGGGGAAGCGCTGGAATACGGTATGGTCGGCATCAACACCGGCCTTATCTCGACCGAGGTCGCGCCCTTCGGCGGCATGAAGCAATCCGGACAGGGCCGGGAGGGATCCAAATACGGGTTGGATGACTATCTTGAGATCAAATATCTTTGCTTGGGACTAACCTCCTCGGAGAGCAATAGCCAATAAGTTATGTCTTGATGTTGCACGGGGTCACTTCACTTCAAGACCGAGACTGGAATTGCTCCTGACGCTTCCGATTCCGCCAGCTGCGATGTTCGCCGACGGAGCATGCCGGTGGGAAGGCGTGTGATAGTTTCCAACCCTGTTCCAGGTCGACACCTTTCCATCCATGCGGTAGAACTGCGGTGTCCACGTTGCGGCGGACGAGAGCCATAAGCCTCCCAAGGCGAGGGCGGCAGCCGGCCAATATCGCGATGTCATCGTCGCGAGGCCGGCGGTAGTCGCAGCGACACCCCATCATCCCCATCCCGGAAACAGCACGCCGGCGGCCGTCACCGGATGCGCCGAACCGGTGATGCCGAAGGGCGGTACGGCCATCAGCACGGCCGCCGCCAAATACGGCCCCCGCCCCCACCCCTCCCGAACGCCCTGACCATGCGAGCGCATGCACGATGACGAAGGCGAGCGAAGCGACCACCTAAAGCAGGAGCCCCGGCCAGAGATCGGCGGCATAGAAATTGGCGACGCCCTGCGGCAGGCCGCGCGAGGCGGCGAGGAAGTAGCCGGCCGACACAAGTGCGGCGTGGCAGCGCTGGGAAATTTACACTCCTTCCAAGACGATTTGGCTCTGGTCGATATTGGCTGGATCAATTTTAGGTAATGCCTATCGGAACTGGACCGGATTTCGATCTGTTTGCTCAACGTTTGTGGTCTTCAAGAGCTTGATGATCA
>NZ_JARDJI010000015.1:0-118856 GCF_039907765.1 Mesorhizobium sp. CC13
CCCCCCTCCCCCCCCCCCCCCCCCCCCCCCCCACCCCGGACCTCCGTTCCGACCCTCCCCACAAGGGGGAGGGTCGGGTGCAATTCACGGGAACAGCGGGTCGGGCGTCATCTCGAGATGCAGCGGGCCGCCGGTCCAGGGATGGGCCTCGCACACCGCCTCGTCGAGCTCGACGCCGAGGCCGGGCTCCTTCGACGGGATGACCCAGCCGTCCTGCCACTCGATCTTCTGCTTCAAAAGGTCGGCGTGGAAGCCGTCCCAGGTCTTGATCGATTCGAGGATCAGGAAGTTGGGCAGCGTGGCGGCGAGCTGGATGTTGGCCGCGCCGACGATCGGCCCGCAATAGCAGTGCGGCGCCACCTGGATGTGATAGGCCTCGGCCATGGCGGCGATCTTCTTGGTCTCGAGGATGCCGCCGGAGCGGCCGAGGTCGGGCTGCAGAATGGTGGCGGCGCGGTTCTCGATGACGCGGGCGAACTCCCATTTGGTGGTCAGCCGCTCGCCGGTGGCGATGGGGATCTTCGTGCCGCGCGCCACCTCGGCCATGACCTCGGGCATGTCCGGCGGCACCGGCTCCTCGAACCACAGCGGGTCGTAGGGCTCGATGGCCCGCGCCATGCGCAGCGCGCCCGATGCGGTGAACTGGCCGTGGGTGCCGAACAGGATGTCGGCGGAGGTGCCGACCGCCTCGCGGATCGCCTTCACCATGCGCACGGAGAGGTCGATGTCCTCGAGCCGCGGCTGGTGGCCGTCGAAGGCGGTGTAGGGGCCGGCGGGGTCGAGCTTCAGCGCGTTGAAGCCCTGGGCGACATAGGCGAGCGCCGTTTCGGCGGCGAGGTCGGGGTCGTTGTAGACGTTCCTCCGGCTCTCGGTCTCGCCGGGGAAGACGCTGCCGCTCCTCGGATAGAGGTAGGTGTAGGAACGCAACCGCTCGTGCACCTGGCCGCCGAGCAGCTTGTAGACCGGCTTGCCGGCCTCCTTGCCGATGATGTCCCAGCAGGCCATCTCGAGCGCCGACACGCAGCCCATCATCGAGATGTCGGGGCGCTGGCTGAACCCGGAGGAATAGGCGCGGCGGAAGAAGGTCTCGATGTCGTGCGGGTCGTGGCCGACGAGATGGCGCGCCGCGCAGTCCTCGATCATCCTGGCGGTCACGTCGGGGCCGAAGGTGGCGTTGTAGGCCTCGCCGTAGCCGACGACGTTGGAATCGGTGGTGAGCTTGACGAAGATGAAGTAGCGCCCGCCCGTCTGCGGCGGCGGGTTGTCGACCACGAAGGTCTTGACGTCGGTGATTTTCATGCGGGTTCCTCCCGGTGATCTAGGCTCGCCATGCGCTGCCCCTCATCCACCTGCCGGCACCTTCTCCCCGTAATGACGGGGAGACGGACGCAACTCGGGCGTTGACGTCTCCCTCTCGCCGTCCTGAACGGGGAGAGGGCAAGGGCGAGGGGTGGCGCCGACACTCAAACTGCTCACCCCGCGTCCTCCAGCACCATCTCCGCACCTTTCCAGCCGGTCATGATCGCGGCGGCGTTGGTGTTGCCGGTGATGTTGTCGGGGAAGATCGAGGCGTCGATGACGCGCAAGGCAGAGACGCCGTGGACGCGCAGGCGCGGGTCGACCACCGAGGACGCGGGATCGGGGCCCATGCGGCAGGTCGAGACCGGGTGGTAGACGGTGCCGGAGCGCTTGCGGAAATCCTGAATCAAGTCGGCGTCGGAATTGATTGACGGGCCTGGCAAAACCTCTGCCGCGACGATGTCGGCGATGGGCGGCATCGAAGCCACTTTTCGCAGGAACTTGACCGCGTCGAGCATCTCGGCGACGTCGCTTGCGGCCGAAAACGCATTGACGGTGATGCGCGGGTGAACGGTCGGGTCGGCGGAGCGGATCATGATTTCGCCGCGGCTCGCGGGGCGGCAGTTGGACAGCCCGATGGAAAAGCCGGGGAAGGGGTCGGGGGTCAGGATCGGGCGCTCGCCGGCCTTGGGCAGGACGGTGGAAAAAACCTGGAAATAGAGCTGCATGTTGGGGCGCGCGCGGCTGCCGTCGGTGCGGAAGAAGCCGCCGCCCTGGTTCATGCTCATCGACAGCGGGCCGGAGCGGAGCAGCAGGTACTGCATGCCGGCCAGCATCTTGCCCCACCAGGGGCGCAGCAGCTGGTTGAGCGTGGGCACCCTGGCCTTCCAGGTGTAGTTGATGCCCTGGTGGTCCTGCAGGTTGCGCCCGACATGCTCGCCGGCGTGGACGATGCCGATGCCGAGATCGCGCAGCAGCGCGGCGGGGCCGACGCCGGACAGTTGCAGCAGCTGCGGCGTGTTGACCGAGCCGCCGCAGAGGATGACCTCGCGGCCGGCGCGGGCCGTCTTCCTCCGGCCGTTCTGCAGATATTCGACGCCGATCGCGCGCGTGCCCTCGAACAGGACCCTGGTGGCCAGCGCATGGGTCTCGACGCGGAGATTGGCACGCTTCATCGCTGGGCGCAGGAAGGCGCGCGCCGCCGACATGCGGCGGCCGTCCTTCGTGGTGATTTGATAGACGCCGACACCCTCCTGGGCCTCGCCGTTGAAGTCCTGGTTCAAGGGCAGCCCCGCCTGCTGGGCAGCCGCGAGGAAGCGGCGGGTGAGCGGATGCACCTTCTTGCGGTTGTCGGTGACGTGCACCGGGCCGCCCGTGCCGCGCAGCGCGTCGCCGCCGGCCTCGTTGTCCTCGATCGCCTTGAAGGCGGGCAAGAGGTCGTCGAAGCCCCAGCCGGGATTGCCGGCGTCGCGCCAGGCATCGAAGTCCTCGCGCGCGCCGCGGATCCAGACCATGGCGTTGATCGAGCTCGAACCGCCCAAAATCTTGCCGCGCGGCCAGTGGTCCTTGTTGCCGGCGAGCCCCGGATCGGGCTCGGCGGCATAGTTCCAGTTCACCGCCGGGTCGAAGAAGGTCTTGCCGTAGCCGAGCGGCATCTGCACGAAGAAGCGGCGGTCGGTGCCGCCGGCCTCCAGCACCAGCACCGAATGGCGGCCGCTCGCCGACAGCCTTTCGGCGACGACGGAACCGGCCGAGCCCGAGCCGACGACAATGAAATCGAAAGTCTGCATGCGGGCCTTGGCCTGTCCGTTAGTCTCGACCCGGCCAGACTATCCCGTGGCGGGACGGCGACGGCGGCGGTTCCGGCATGGCCTGTGAAAAATGCGACCGGCGTCGCTTCCGCGATGTTTCGTTGACGCAGCGGCGGCTGCGACGATACGGGTGGGACGAGAACGAATCCGGGGAACGCAGATGGTGCAATATGCCGACGGCAGGCCGCAGGGCGAACTGACGCTGAGGACGCTCGCCATGCCCGCCGACGCAAACGCGGCCGGCGACATCTTCGGCGGCTGGGTCATGGCGCAGATGGACCTTGCCTGCGGCATCCGCGCCGCCGAGCGGGCCCGCGGCCGCGTAGTGACGGCGGCGGTCAAGGAAATGGCCTTCGCCAAGCCGATGAAGGTTGGCGACACGCTGTGCATCTACACCCATGTCGAGCGGGTGGGGCGCACATCGATGACACTCAAGGTCGAGGCCTGGGCTCAGCGCTACCTGTCGGAGCTGATGGAGAAGGTGACAGACGCGGACTTCGTCATGGTGGCGCTGGACGGGCAGGGCCGGCCGAAGCCGGTGCCGGCGGAGTAGGCTTCACTCTGATTTCGGAAGCTGGGCGCAGGTTGAAACAAGCAGCTCGTTCAGCTTCTCGGGGAAGGGCTGGCCAGGGCCATGGGCGAATTCGAAGATATCGGTCCTACCTTCATGTATCCGATAAAATTCGTACGACTCGTCGAATATCTCTACCGATATCGGAGGTGAGCAGTCCCATCCGAGCTGGAGCGTTGGCCAATACCCCGGCCCGACATGCTCAGGCGGTGCCAGTCGCACTCTCGCATGTGCGATGAAATCCTCAGCGTTTCTGATCGTCTCTGGCGAGAACTCGCGTTCCTTTGACCGGTGCAGTTGATGCACGGCTTCCGACACTTCGTTCCATCCGAGCCGCATGGCGATTCCGTTCACTGTGCCGCGGCGTCGAACTTCATTCGCGCTTCCGCCACGCGGCCCTGGTTGCTGCGCGCCCATTCGCCGAGCGCGTTGACGGGCACGAGGAGTTCGCAGCCTAGCTCGGTCAGCTCGTAGTCGACGCGCGGTGGGATGGTCGGGAAGACGGTGCGGGTGACGAAACCGTCGCGCTCGAGCCCGCGCAGCGTCGTGGTCAGCATCTTCTGCGAAATGCCGCCGACGGCGTGGCGCAGCTCGTTGAAGCGCATGGGGCCGGCCCCGAGCTTGCCGACGACGAGCACGGTCCATTTGTCGCCGACCCGCTGCAGGATGTCGCTGACGGCCCGGCAATCTTCGGTGCGGTGCGGGTGCCTCGGTTTCAAAAAAGTGCCTCCTTGTGCAGGCGTTTTCCGGTTACCAATATAGTGTCGGTATCGATCAGATACCAGTTTCGCCCCGGATACCAAGTTTTATACCGAAAGGTTCCTGCCATGTCCAAACCCAAGATCGCCATCGTCGTCGGCTCGACGCGCGCGGCCCGCTTCGCCGACGTGCCGGTGGAGTGGTTCGCCAAGATCGCAAAGACGCACACCGACGCCGAGTTCGAAGTCGTCGACCTGCGCGACTTCCCGCTGCCCTTCTTCGACGAGGTGGCTTCCTCTGCCTGGGCGCCGTCGCAGAACGCTGTGGCGCAGCGCTGGCAGAAGAAGGTGGCCGAGTTCGACGGATTCATCTTCACCGCCGCCGAATACAACCACGGCCCGACCGCGGTGCTGAAGAACGCGCTCGATTACGCCGCCAAGGAATGGAACAAGAAGCCGGCCGGCTTTATCGGCTATGGCGGCGTCGGCGGGGCGCGCGCCGTCGAGCAGCTGCGCATGCATGCCGTCGAGCTGCAGATGGCGCCGACCAAGGCCGCCGTGCACATCGTCTGGGCCGACTTCCTGGCCGTGCGCCAGGGCGAGAAGCAGCTCTCCGACTTCGAGCACCTCAACCAGTCCGCCAACGGGCTGATCGAGGAGATCACCTGGTGGGCCAGGGCGCTGAAGCTTGCCCGCGAGGCAGACCTCATCGCCGAAGAGGCGAAAGCCGCCTGAGCGGCGATTTCCTGAAATTCCTCCCAGGGACTGGGGCGGCGCGAGCCGCCCTTTTTCTTTCGTGGGGGGCGGACGGTTCCTACCGCGCTTCCCGGTGCGTGCCGGGCAGGCGCGAGGCCAGCACCTTGTCGATGCGGCGGCCGTCGAGGTCGACCACCTCGAAGCGCCAGCCCTGGGCGTCGACGCACTCGCCGGTCGCGGGCAGGTGATGCAAGTGCGACAACACGTAGCCGGCCACCGTCTCGTAGTCGCGGTTCTCGGGCAGGTCGATGCCGAGCTGGTCGGCCATCTCGTCGGCCTGCATGTAGCCGGCGAGCAGCCACGAGCCGTCCTCGCGCTGCACGGCGGCGTCGGCCTCGTCCTCGTCCAGGTCCGAGCGGAAGACGCCGGTGATGGCCTCGAGGATGTCGGCCGGCGTGACGATGCCCTCGAAGTGGCCGTATTCGTCATGGACCAGCGCCATCGGCACGTCGGACTGCCTCAGCGTGGCGAGCACGTCGAGCGCGTCGGCCTGGTCGTGGACGATGGGCGCGGTGCGCACATGTTTGCGCGGGTCGAAGGCGCGGCCGGCGAGCAGGGCCGCGAGCAGCTCGCGGGTCTGGAGCACGCCGACCATGGCGTCGACCGAGCCTTCGCCGGCCGGCAGGCGCGAATGCTGGGTCTCCATCAGCAGCTTGCGGACGGCCGCCTCCTCGGCCTGCAGGTTGATCCAGTCGACCTCGGTGCGCGGGCTCATCACGGCGCGGACGGCGCGGTCGCCGAGCCGCATCACGCCGGCGATCATGCGGCGCTCGTCCGATTCGATGGTGCCGTGATGCTCGGCCTCGGCGACCAGCATCTTGATCTCCTCGTCGGTGACCTTTTCCTCGCTCTCGCCGCGCTGGCCGAGCAGCCAGAGCACGGAACGGCCGGAAATGTCGAGCAGCCAGACCAGCGGCAGGGCGATCCTGGCGAGCATTGCCATGGCCGGGGCGACGCGGACGGCGACGCCTTCGGGGTCGCGCAGGGCGATCTGCTTGGGCACGAGCTCGCCGATGATCAGCGAGGCATAGGTGATGATGGCGACGACGATGCCGACGCCGAGCGCGTTGGCGGCGCCGGCGCTGATGCCATTGGCGACGAGAACGCCTGCAAGGCGTTCGCCGAGGGTGGCGCCCGAGAAGGCACCCGACAGCACGCCGACCAGCGTGATGCCGATCTGCACGGACGACAGGAACTTGCCCGGGTCGGCGCCGAGTTCCAGGGCGCGTCCGGCACCACTGACGTTGCGGTCGATCATCGCCTTGAGGCGCGCCGGACGGGAAGAAACGATGGCAAGTTCGGACATTGCCAGGAGGCCGTTCACACAGATGAGGACGACCACGATACCGATTTCAGCGTAAAGCATAGCCGCCGCTCAATAGCATCTCGCCGGCAGGCTCGAAAAGATGCCTCGCACAACTCTTTCCGGCGCGATGCCGCTACTTGGCCGGGGCAAGTACGGCCACGACCATCTTGCCGTCGGTGAAATAGGGGTCGCCGGCGCCGTTGCGGCCGTTGCGGGTGTAGCCGCTGCCGGGCTCGATCCGCGACGACAGGATACGGCCGGCGACCGAAAGGTCGGAGATGACCAGCTTGCGTTCGGCGTCGATGTCGGCTGCGATGTGATGGGTGATCTCGGCGGTATCGTGGCTGACGCCGACGCCGCGGTCGAAGGTGGCCGAGCCGTACCAGGTGGGGCGGCCGCTGTCGCTGCTGACGAAGGTGCGCCAGAAGCGGACATGATGGCGGGTGTCCGGGCTCTCCCCGGCTGGCTTCTCGAAGGCGAGGTCCTGGGGGCGGCCGTCGAACAGGAGCGTGCTCACCGGCGCGTCGTGGTAGGGCCGGTCGAGCACGACGCTCTCGCCGATTTCGAGCGAGGATCCCAGCGACAATGCGTCGGCGCGGCTCCAGCCGGCGGCGTTGAAAGCATCAATCAGGTCCTGCTCCGAGCCGACCAGCCCGATGTTGATCGGGTCGCCTAGAATGCCCTGCGGCGTGGTCGTGACCAGGGCGGGCGGCTTGATGCCGTCGCGCAGGATGCGGAAGGACCAGAATTCGGGAGCCGCAAAATAGGCGAGCCCTATGTAGCTGGCGCAAAGGGCCGCGAACCACAGAGTGGCCTGTCTGTGCAGTTTCCCCCGAGCCATCGGATGCCGCCGCGAAGTTGTAGCCCATTGTAACTCCGAACGGGAAGGGCGTGCAAATCCTTGGATGTAGCGCGTTTTGCAATGCGCCCATAGGTTGCCGCCGAGTGGTGCGGCAACGAATGGTCAGCGGCAGGCGCGATAACCGTTGCGGCGCTGCTTGATGTCGAAATGGAAGTGGTCGCGGTGGTCGTAATTGTAGCCGGGTCCGAGCACCGTGTTGAAATAGTTGCAGCCGTCGGCGCGGATGGTGTTGAGGAAGCCGCGGGTGCGAAAAGCGAACAGTCCCGGCTTCTCGACGTCGATGTCGCGGCCGCTGTTGAGTTCGATGCGCATGATGTCGAGTGCGTTGCCCTTGCCGTGCTCCGACAGGGTTCGCGTGCCGGCGATCTTGCGGCAGGAATAGCTCGAGCCCTGGTGGATGGTCTTGACGCCCGAGAAGTAGCGCAGGCGCGCGGCGGGCACGAGTTCGCGCTTGGTCCAGGCGGCGAAGCTGGCCGCCATGGCGCAGCTGACGGTGGCGGCGGGCTGCATCTTCACCGATCCGATGGCCGAAACCTTGACCGGATAGTCGACGCCGCAGGCAGCACTGTCCTGGATCGTCGGCAGGTCCTGGTATTTCACGCCGAGTTCCCTGAGATCGCTGCGGCACTGGACCTCGTCGGCCGGCATGACGGCGGGTACGCGCGGCTGGGGAACCTGCGGCAGGGCGGAGGGGTCGTCGAGGCGCGGGTAGGCGACCGTCTGCGGACTGGACGGAACCAGCGTCGCCAACCCCCGCGCCGGCACCAGCGAGGCGGTCTGGACCGGCGACGGCGATTCGGCCGTGATCTCACCCATCTCCGCGGCCTGGGCGTCGAGCGTCGGTTCGACCGGCTGCGCGTCGAGCACAGGGTCGAGGCCGGCCTGGGGCGCGGATGCGATCATCGCGCCCTCGGGCTCTGGCGCAACCGCGGCCTGTTGGGGCACCACCTCGACGGGCGGCAGCGAGGCGGTCTGGGTGCCGACGTCGACCGCCGGCTTGAGGGCAAAGACGTCGCCGGTGGTGCAGGCCGCGACGACGACGCCGGTGAAGGCAAGCGAGGCCGCCAGCCGAAATGCGCGCGCGCGCACCAAGCTTCTCGTTTCGCCGGCCAATGTGGCGATCGCGCGAAGATTTGCGGCCATTCCGGGCTCCTGTCCCCCTAAACCCCGAGCCTAACCGGCAAGGGTAAAGGAAAGATCAGCGCCGCAATTTACGACTGGGGCCGAAATGCGGCCCGGCCCGGCATGGATTCCATTTTACCGGACGCTTGGCGTTGCCTGGCGGCTACGCCCTATTGGCAGAAGGTGCCGCCGTTGCGGCGGGGTGCAAGATCGAGGTGGAGGTGGCGCGCATGGTCGGCGTCGCTGCCTGGCCCCAGCACCGTCTTGAACGGGCCGCAGGCGGCCTTGCGGACCAGCATCAGGAATTTTGCGTTTTCCTCCGGCGGGGCAGGTTCGACATCGATCGCCTTGCCCTTGGCCAAGGCGAAGCCGGCGATGTCGAGCGCATTGCCGAAGGCGTGTTCCGAAAGCTTGCGGGTGCCGTTGCGCGGGCGGCAGACATAGGCCGAGGCCTGGACGATGCCGGCCAGGTCCTGGCCGAAGGTGGACCTGGCGGCAGGGGCGACGACGTCGGCGGCGAAGCGGGCGGTGGCTTCGGCGGTGGCGCAGTTGACGATCGCGTCCGGCTCGACGCCGACCGATTTCGACAGGCGCGACAGTTTTATGGGGAAGGGGAGCGCGCAACCGTCCGCGCTGACCTCGGGAGCAGCCTCTTGAAAAGCGGCGCCCAGCGCCTCGAGGCGGTTGCGGCACGCGACTTCGGCCGGCGGCATCCTGGCGGGCCTGACAGCGTCGGAGCGCGGGTCGGGCAGCATCTTCGGCGGTGCCGGCGGGCCGAACGGCTCACGCGGCTCACGCGGCTTTTGCGGCAGGCGGTCGGCGCGCGGCGGGCGCGGCTGCGGGATCGGGATCGCGGCCTGCCGAAGGTCGCCGGGCTTCGGCTCGGGAGGCGGCGGGGCGGGGGCGGCGCTGGGCAAGGGTGCCCTTTCGGGAAGCTCGACGGCGACGGCTGCCGCCGGCAGCGGCGCGCTCGCGACCGCGAAGCTGGCGATAGCGAATGTCAGGACCGGCAGAGACGGGGGGAAAGGCTTGCGGAAATGCATCGCCGTCAACGGCAACCTGGCCGAAGGGTTGCCCGGGAACGCGCCGAAGGCGATCACATTCGGTGACGCTCTTGTCACCGGAGCGGGAGGTGATGCCGGGTCAGGCGCCGAGCGCCTCGAGGCCTTCCTCGAGATAGGCGCCGAGCATCGGCATGCCGAGCAGGTATTTCGCGGTGCGGCGGTTGCCGCGCAGGCGGGCTTCGGCGACGGCGTCCGACCACTCGGTGGCATCGAAATCGCCGCGCCCCAGCCAGGCAAGTGCGACGAGCTCGGCCGCCTCGTCGACATTGAGGTCGTCGATCAGCTCGCGCAGCTCCTTCTCGGTGAGGTCTTCTTCCTCTTCCTCGGCAAGGCCGTCGTGATGGTGGTTGTCGCGCACGTCGCCGTCGAATTCGATTTCGTGCTCGGAGCCGTCCTCGTAGTCTTCGTTGACGGCGGCGCTGATGGCTTTGGCCTTGAGGATGAACAGCCTAACCGTGTCCGGGCCGATGGCCAGTTCCCAATCCTTCTCGCGCCGCTGCTGCACGACCGTGCTCCAGGTATCGCCTCAGGTCTGCCTCCCGCGCAGATGATAGCGCATTTGGCAGCCACGTCATCAACTCGTTGTTTCGGGTGGAACCCGCATCTTGACATGGCCTCGGAGAGGGCGGAAAACCGCGCGCCCTTCCCCCAATGCGGACTTTCACATGGCTATGCTGCTGTCGCCGAAGATCTTTCCGGTGCTGATGCTGATTATGTCCAATGTCTTCATGACCTTCGCATGGTACGGCCACTTGAAGTTCAAGGCGGCACCCCTCTATGCGGCGGTCATCTTCAGCTGGCTCATCGCCTTCTTCGAATATTGGCTCGCCGTACCCGCCAACCGCGTCGGCCACGAGGTCTACTCGGCGGCCGAACTGAAGACGATGCAGGAGGTGATCACGCTCAGCGTGTTCGTCATCTTCTCGGTCTTCTACCTCAAGGAAGGAATCACCTGGAACCACGTCGCCGGCTTCGTGCTGATCGCCGGCGGGGCGGGGCTGATCTTCCGCGGCTGAGGCCGGACGAAACCGTGCCTCCCATGCGTTTGCCTCGCAGGTAAACGCATGGTGGAGGTAGCAATGCTGTCCCGTTATCTCAAGCTCATCGCAGGCGCGCTCGTGTCGCTGCCGCTGTTTGCGGCGCCTGCATTCCCGGCCGATGGCGGCGGTGGCGGTGGCGGTGGAGGCGGCGGGGGCGGGGGCGGTGGTGGAATGTCGGGCGGCGGTGGCGGCGGAAGCGACGGCACCCAGGTGAAATGCCGCACCGGCCTCGTCTACAACACCCGCACCAAGAAATGCCAGAAGCCGCAGTCCGGCATGATCGACGACGACAGCCTCTATCTTGCCGGCCGGGCGCTGGCCATGGACGGCAAATACGACGAGGCGATCAAAGTGCTGACGATCGCCGCCGACAAGACCGATCCGCGCATCCTCAACTATCTCGGTTATGCGCACCGCAAGGCGGGCCGCGTGCTGGTCGGCCTCGGCTACTACCAGGAGGCGATCCTCAACGATCCCGACTACATGCCGGTGCGCGAATATATGGGCGAGGCCCACCTGACGCTCGGCGATGTCGCCGGGGCCAGGCTGCAGCTGTCCGAGATCGAGAAGCGCTGCGGCAAGGGGTGCCGCGAATACGGGCTGCTTTCGGAGCAGATCGAGACCTATCTGCGTGGGTAGGCGAGTAGGGGAATAGGGGAATAGGGGAATAAGGCAGTAGGGCAGTAGGAGGCGACAAGGCTTCCTTCCTACTGCCCTACTGCCTTACTCCCCCTGCGAACGTCGCCTCGAAGCTTCGGATGAAATCGCCTTCCCGTTGCGTTAATCTGCGTGGGCAGATCTCAGGAGGTGGCGATGCAGTCCCGATTTGCGAAGTTGCTGGCCGGCGCGACGGTGTCGCTGCCGCTATTGGTTGGTCCGGTCCTCGCTGCGGGCGAGAGCGGCAGTTCGAACGCTCCGCCGAAGTGCCGCACGGGCCTTGTCTACAACAGCAAGACGAAGAAGTGCGAGCCGCCCAAATCGGGCATGATCGACGACAATGACCTCTACGCGGCCGGCCGGGCCCTGGCCATGGACGGCAAGTACGACGAGGCGATCAAGGTGCTGACGCTCGCCGCCGACAAGACCGATCCGCGCATCCTCAACTATCTCGGCTATTCGCACCGCAAGGCGGGCCGCGTGCTGGTCGGCCTCGGCTACTACCAGGAGGCCCTGCGCAACGATCCCGACTACACGCTGGTGCGCGAATATATGGGCGAGGCGCAGCTGATGCTGGGCGACGTGGCGGCCGCGCGCGTTCAGCTGTCCGAGATCGAGAAACGCTGCGGCAAGGGGTGCCGCGAATACGGCATGCTGGCGGAGCAGATCGAGGCCTATCTGCGCGGGTAAGGGAGTAGGGCAGCAAGGGAGTAGGGCAGTAGGGTCCCATTCCCTTACTGCCCTACGCCCCTAGTCCCCCCGCGACAGGCGGATGATGGCGCCGTCGGCCTCGTCGGTCAGCAGCCAGACCGAACCGTCGGGAGCGATGTCGACATCGCGGATGCGGCCGAAGGCGCCGTCGAGCATACGCTCCTCGTCGAGGATCCTGCCCCTGGCGTCGCGGTCGAGCCGGTTGAGCAGGCCGAATTTCAGCGAGCCGACCAGAAGGTCGCCCTTCCATTCGGGAAACATGGCGCCCTGGTAGCTGGCAAGCCCCGAGGGGGCGATGGAGGGGTCCCAGTAGTAGAGCGGCTGCTCGTAGCCGGGGGCCGCGGTGCCGATGCCGATCTTTTCGCCCGAATATTCGACGCCGTAGCTGATCACCGGCCAGCCATAGTTCTTGCCCGCTTGCGGGCGGTTGATCTCGTCGCCACCGCGGGCGCCGTGCTCGGCGGTGACGAGGCCGCCGAGCACCGGATCGAAGGTTGCGCCCTGGATGTTGCGGTGGCCCTTGGACCAGATCGCCGGCGCCATCTTGCTGCCGTCGGGCGAGGGGTTGTCGGCCGGGATGGAGCCGTCGGCCTCGATGCGCAGCACGGCACCTGCGGTGTCCTGCATGTCCTGCGCCCGCTTCGCCTGGCCGCGGTCGCCGGTGGTGACGAACAGCGTGCCGTCGCCGCTGACGACGATGCGTGAGCCGAATTGCAGCCCGGACGAGGATTTCCGCGTCATCGAATAGATGACCCTGACATCCTCCAGCCGTGCGGCGGAGCCGTCGCGCACCAGCCTGGCGCGAGCCACGGCCGTTCCCGCGCCGCCGCGGCCTGGTTCGGCATACGAGAAGAAGATCGTGCCGGAGCTGGCGAAATCGCGGGCCGCGGCGATATCGAACAGCCCGCCCTGGCCGCGCGCCCACACCTCGGGAACGCCTTTCACCGGCTGGGAAAGTCCCGATTGGGTCAGGATGCGGATGCGGCCCGGCCGCTCGGTGACGATCGCCTCGCCATTGGGCAGGAAATCGAGGCCCCACGGGTTCTCGAGGCCGCCGGCGACGATGTCGGCGCGCAGCGCCACGGTCTCCGTTTCGAAGCTGCGGACCTGCGCGTCGGCCGGCAAGGCGACGGACAGCAGCGCTGTGGCGAGGAGGGATGGTTTCATCGTCATGATCGGGACATAGGTGAACGAACCGGATGGACAACGGCAGCAGAGCAACAAAGCGGTGCCATTTCAATCACAAGCGGGTGAGCTGCCGCGGCGTTGCATGCGACTTGCCAACAGCTGTCGGGCAGCCGGCGCATTTTTTGACGTGAATTCTGCGGCAGGATTGCTATATTCGGATGAGATTGAGGTGAAACGGTTCCGTTAGCCGAGGCTTCCGGACCGTTTTCTTTTTTTGTGCCTCGCGGCGCCCGAAGGCGGGCTGCGGGGTACGGGCCAGGAGAGGTCGACTATGAACAAGGTTCCGATGACGGCGGGTGGATTCGCGACGTTGAAGGAAGAGCTGCGCTGGCGCCAGCAGGAAGAGCGGCCCCGCATCATCGAAGCGATTTCCGAGGCCCGCTCGCACGGCGACCTTTCCGAGAACGCCGAATATCACGCGGCGAAGGAATCGCAGAGCCTCAACGAGGGCCGCGTCAACGAGCTCGAGGACCTGATCGCGCGCGCCGAGGTGATCGACGTCACCAAGCTCAATGGCGACAAGATCAAGTTCGGCGCGACCGTCGTCCTGGTCGACGAGGACACCGAGGAAGAGAAGACCTATCAGATCGTCGGCGACCAGGAGGCCGACGTGAAGGCGGGCCGCATCTCGATCTCGTCGCCGATCGCGCGTGCGCTCATCGGCAAGGAAGTGGGCGACGCCATCGAGGTCAACGCGCCGGGCGGCGCGCGCGGCTACGAGATCGTCCAGATCCAGTTCATCTGAGGTCGTCGCGGATGGGCCTTGCGAGGCCGGAACAGGCAAACATGACCGTGATCGACGCCCCGGCCGGACGCGCCGACGCGGTCGACATGGCGCGGGTGGAGGTGATCGCCCCCAACCTGAAGAAGCGCCTGTCGGGGGTGACCAGCACGATCGTGCAGCTGGTGCCGCTGCAGGCGCGCGAACTGGGCATCGCCGTGGTCGGTCCCGGCCTGCCGGACAATCTGCCGAAGATGCGCTGGTGGCAGCTGCCTTTGCTGCTGAGGCGCCCGGCCTCGGGGCGGCCGCGCATCTGGCATGCGCGGCGCAACGTCGAGATGGTGGCGGGGCTCGTGCTGCGGCACGTCTGCCGGGCGCCGCTCAGGCTCGTCTTCACCTCCGCCGCCCAGCGCGACCACAGGCCCTTCACCAAGTGGCTGATCCGCCGCATGGACGGCGTGATCGCGACGAGCCGGCTCTCGGGGGGCTTTCTCGACGTGCCGCACAAGGTGGTCATGCACGGGGTCGACCTCGACAAGTTCCATCCCGCGCGGGAGGCCGACGACCGGTTCGCCGCCGCCGGCCTGCCCGGGAGATACGCCATCGGCTGCTTCGGCCGCGTGCGCCACTCGAAGGGCACCGACCTTTTCGTCGAGGCGATGATCGCGCTGTTGCCCGACCATCCGGACTGGACCGCCGTGATCACCGGCCGGGTGACGGCGGAGCACAAGGGCTTCGCCGACGAACTCGGGCGGCGGATCGCCGCGGCGGGCCTTGCGGAGCGCATTCTTTTCCTGGGCGAGGTGCCCGACGTGGCGGTGTGGTACAGGCGCGTGACGCTCTATGTCGCCCCCTCCCGCAACGAGGGCTTCGGGCTGACGCCGCTCGAGGCCATGGCGTCGCGCACTGCGGTGGTGGCGAGCGACGCCGGCTCCTATTCGGAGATCGTCACGCCTGGTGTCACCGGTGCGGTGGTGGCGGCCGGCGACGGCGACGCCTTGCGCGAGGCGATCCGTCCCTATCTCGCCGATCCGGAACTGGCGGTGGCGCATGGCGCCAACGGCCTGGACGACGTGCGGGTCAGGTTCCGGCTCGAGGGCGAGGCGGCGGGGCTGCGCGAGGTGTATGAGCGGGTGTGGGGACAGTAGTCTTCGCTATCTGCAGGAGTTACGTTCCGAATTTTGGAAGGTATTCGGTGAATATCCCAAATGCACCATCCATGTATGCGCGCCTTTTTTCTGACCAGTTTTCTGGTTTTGTGGCGATGAATTTCGCTAGACAACTTTTTGGTATGGCTCCGGATGGCCGCTGCCTAAGATGAAAATTGAGGCGTTCATCATTCACCTCGAGCGTGCGACCGCGCGGCGGCAGCAGGTGGACGCGCTCGCGGCGGCGTTGCCCATGCCGGCCAACATCGTCGATGCAGTCGATGGACTGAGCCTCTCCGACAACGACATTGCCAAGGTCTATCGTCGTCGTTTGCACAGCCCGAAATACCCCTTCGAGTTGCGAAAAACCGAGATCGCCTGCTTTCTGTCGCACCGCAAGGCATGGCAGTCGATCCTCGACAAGGACCTGGATGCAGGCCTGATCGTAGAGGACGACGTAGCGGTCGGGCCTGATTTCGGCGCGATTGTCGATGCCACCAAGAAGGTGGTGCGCACCACGGATTTTGTGCGCTTTCCACGATGGGACCGCGGAGAAAATGGACCAGAGACTGTCGTGGGTCGCAGCATGACCATCATCGAGCCACGGGTACCTGGGCTTGGAACGCAGGCCCAACTGGTCGGACGTAGCGCTGCAGAGGCGCTCCTTACCTTCACCGCGACCTTTGATCGCCCGGTAGACACTACCCTTCAGATGCATTGGCTTCATTCAGTTCGCATGCTTTCGGCGCGGCCGATTGCGATCGAAGAAGTCGATCACCTGGTCGGGGGGAGTGTCATCCAGAACAAGTCCAAGCCGTTTGGGGAAATCCTGTCTCGCGAGTTGCGGCGTACCGCCTATCGGCTTGCGCTGAAGGCAATGGCACTGAGCCGGCGTTGATGAGGGACGGAGAGGCAAAAAGGCGCCTAGCCATTGTCGGGAACGGGCCTGTAGCGAATGGTCTTGCCAGACAAATCGATAGTTCCGACATCGTGGTCCGGTTCAACGACGCGGCTTACGAACCGCACCGAACAGGGACAAGGACCGACATCCTTTTTCTGGTGAATTCCGGCAAGACGATGCAGCGGCGCGTCTTCGATCCTGGTTTTGTTGCTTCGCCAATCTTCCAGAACGCCGGTAGGATCGTCCTGCCCTACCATCCGGATGTCATCGCGCGGTATCACCCGAAGCCGAACATCCTTTCTCGGGCAAAAGGGCGAAAGTCCGATTGGACACGCGAGGCCATCGCGGTCTTTGGGCGCCAAGGCAAGGAGGTGTCTGTACTGCCTCCACAGTTCTACGAGCAATGCTGCTTGGAACTCGGAATTGCAGAGGGTGACAGGCGACGTCTTTTTCCGAGTACCGGCTTCATCGGCATCAAGTATGCGCTGGAGAGATTTCAGCATCCCGAATGGCAGGTCGAGCTATTTGGATTCTCGTGGGAGGGGTGGAAGCGGCACGCCTGGGAAGGCGAGCGAACGTGGATTTCCGACAAGATAGCGTCTGGCAACATCTCGATGCGGGTAGGGGAGACCCGCTCCAGCTTGTGAACGGACCTGCGGGTTTGATTACCCGAGCGAGCCTCTGTCGGGAAGCCAGACCACGTTGACCGCACCCCACAACCACCGAAGGGCCCTGGTCACGGCCCTTCTCCAGTCCGATACCGAGTTTCAACCATGCCGCTAAAAGCCGTGATATTGAATGATACCCGAGGGCACCCGCATTTTGGCTGCTTCAGGGTCATGCGCGCAATCGAGCACAACCTTGGTCGGCGCGGGGTGGAGGTTGCGGCCACAAGCTTGGTGCGCACAGAATGGTGGAACGACAGGTCGTTTCTCGAAGCAACTGCTGCGAGCGATCTCATCGTCATCAATGGGGAGGGTACCTGTCACCATGGCAGCCGCCATGCTGAAGGTCTTCTGCGGATCGTTGAGCATCCGGTGCGTGGCCATCGTCCTGTCGTGCTGATCAACGCACTCTATCAAGAAAATCCTGCCGAATGGGCACGCTATCTTGAACAGATGGATGCGATCTGGACGCGCGATTCCTGGAGCGCGGCCGAGGTGCGGGAGCGGATCGGACGAGAAATACCGTGGGCTCTCGACCTCTCCATGTCTGAGGGTGAGCATCCAGTAGCCGAAACCGCGAAACGAGATCTCCTCACCATTGGAGAATCGGTTGTCGGCAATGTAAGCCGGTCACTCGTAAAGGCCTCTCAAACGCATCCGCAGGCGCGCTTTCTGCCGATCGTGACCACCATGAAGAGCAGGAAGCCAGAGTATCCTGCCGTTTTCAGGGTGCTCCGCGACATCTATGTCCAAGGGCATTTATTGACGTTCAAGATCCGAAACCGAGATTCGATATTCTCTGCAAGCGAACAAGAGTATGCTGGTTACCTGCTGAGGTCATTTCTTCACGTAAGCGGCCGGTTCCACGCAGTCTGCTTTGCGCTGACGACAAGAACGCCGTTCCTGACATTGCCTTCCAATTCGTGGAAGATCGAGGCGTTGTTTGCAGATGTTGGCCTCGACCTAAGGCGCATAGTAAATCCGGCAGAAATAGGCGATTTGATTTCCAGGCCGGAGACTCTTAAGTTTGATGCCGAGGAAGAGGTGAATCTGACGCGCGCCTTAAAGCTTGCCGTGGACAACTCGGCGTGCATGTTCGATGAGATCGTTTCCCTCGCCCACGGCAAACGCCGCCCCTAAACCCCCACCAGCCCCTCGTCCTTGACCTGCCTGATGGTGAGGGCGGTGCGCACCGTGTCGACGTTGGGCGAGGACGTCAGCTCGTCGATGACGAAGCTCTGGAAGCTGCCGAGGTCGGGGGCGACGCAGTGGAGCATGAAGTCGCTCTCGCCCGACACCATCCAGGCGCTGCGCACGATCGGCCAGTTGCGGGTACGCTCGGCAAACGACCTGAGGTCCGCCTCCGACTGGCGGTTGAGGCCGACCAGGCAGAAGGCGACGACGTCCATGCCGAGCGCCGGCGCGTTCAGCAGGGCCCGGTAGCGCAGGATGATACCTTCGTCCTCGAGCCGCTTGACCCGGCGCAGGCAGGGGGGCGCCGAGATGCCGACGCGGCGCGACAGCTCCACATTGGTCATGCGGCCGTCGTCCTGCAGCTCGCGCAGGATCTTCCAGTCGATGGCGTCGAGGTCAGCCTTGATCGGCATGTCCGCTCCCGGATTCGCGCAAGAATCTTTCGTGCTTCCGTCAATAGACCAGCCGTCGGACTTCGGAAACCCGAACGGCCGCAAAATGCCGCGGCTTGGGAGAGGCACGAACCGCCGCGAGGTGATGCCGCGGGATGCCGGCTTCCTGTGAACGGCAAGCCGCCCTCGAACATCGGAACCCGAACCGCTCGGGGCTCGATGCCGGGTTCCTGCGAACGGCAAGCCGCCCTCGAACATCGGAACCCGAACACTGCAACCTGCGTCGATCTTTCGGAGCGAGGCCGAACCGACGCTGCTCGGGCTCGATGCCTGCTTTCCACCGAGCGACAGCCGCCCCGGAACTTCGGAAACCCGAGCCGCCGCATGACGCCGCCTTTCGGGGAGGTCCGAACGGTCGGGAATTGCCCGCGCTGGAAGCCGGCTACAGGCGTGGCGAGCCGTCGGGAACCCCAGGAAACCCGAACGTCGCAAGATGCCGCCAAGCGAGGCCCGAACCGTTCCCCTCGCCACGGTGCCCGCGCCGGCCATGCGCCAAATGCAAGCTTTCGGGGGAGGAACATCTTGTCGCCTTGCACGGGCGGGGGGTGAACCCCTAGATTAGGAGCGTTCTGCGCCCTGTTTCAGAGGGCGCGGGCCCGTTTCCATTGACCATGAAGGCTCTTCGATGACCGCCAAACATGCGCCCGTCCTCATCATCGGTTCCGGTCCGGCCGGATATACGGCGGCGATCTATGCGGCGCGCGCCATGCTGAAGCCCGTGCTCGTCGCCGGCATCCAGCAGGGCGGCCAGCTGATGATCACCACCGACGTGGAGAACTATCCGGGCTTCGCCGAGCCGATCCAGGGCCCGTGGCTGATGGAGCAGATGCGGCTGCAGGCCGAGCATGTCGGCACCGAGATCATCAACGACATCATCACCGAGGTCGACCTCGACGTGCGGCCGTTCAAGGCCAAGGGCGATTCCGGCACGCTCTACACCGCCGACGCGCTGATCATCGCCACCGGCGCCCAGGCCAAGTGGCTGGGCCTGCCCTCCGAGCAAGTGTTCCAGGGCTTCGGTGTGTCCGCCTGCGCCACCTGCGACGGCTTCTTCTACCGCGGCAAGGACGTGGTGGTGGTGGGCGGCGGCAATTCGGCGGTCGAGGAGGCGCTGTACCTCGCCAACCTCGCCAAGACGGTGACGGTGGTGCACCGCCGCGACCATTTCCGCGCCGAGCGCATCCTGCAGGAGCGGCTGTTCGCCAAGAACAACATCAAGGTGATCTGGGACCACGCGGTGGACGAGATCGTGGGTGCGCCGGCGCAGAAGCCGCTGCCGCCGTCGGTCAACGGGGTGCGTCTCAAGAACGTGCACACCGGCACCATCACCGAGGTGCCCACCGACGGCGTGTTCGTGGCGATCGGCCATGCGCCGGCGGTCGAGCTGTTCGTCGGCAAGCTGAAGCAGAAGCCGAACGGCTATCTGTGGACCGAGCCGAACTCGACGCGCACCAACCTGCCGGGCGTGTTCGCCGCCGGCGACGTCACCGACGACATCTACCGCCAGGCGGTCACCGCCGCCGGGCTCGGCTGCATGGCCGCGCTCGAAGCCGAAAAATACCTGGCCGGCATAGAAGTGCATCGCGAAGCGGCCGAATAAGGCCGGCCATACGCCAAACACAAGAGGGGAAACATGGCGTTGGATTGGGACAAGTTGCGCGTGTTCCACGCAGCGGCGGAGGCTGGCTCGTTCACGCATGCGGCCGAGACGCTGAGGCTGTCGCAGTCGGCGATCTCGCGCCAGGTGAGCGCGCTCGAGCACGACATCGGCGTGCCGCTGTTCCACCGCCATGCCCGCGGCCTGGTGCTGACCGAGCAGGGCGAGATGCTGTTCCGCACGGCGCACGACGTGCTGATGAAGCTCGAGACGATCAAGACGCGGCTGACCGAGACCAAGGACAAGCCGTCCGGCGTGCTGAGGGTGACGACGACGGTCGGCCTCGGCGCCGGCTGGCTCACCGACCGCATCCAGGAATTCCTCGAGCTCTATCCCGACATCCAGCTGCAACTCATCCTCGCCAACGAGGAGCTGGACCTGACCATGCGCCAGGCCGATTGCGCCATCCGCCTGCGCCAGCCGCAGCAGCCGGACCTGATCCAGCGCCGCCTGTTCACGGTGCACTTCCACCTCTATGCCTCGCCGGCCTACGTCAACAAATACGGCAAGCCGGAAACCATCGCCGACCTCAAGAAGCACCGCATCGTCACCTTCGGCGTGCCGGTGCCGGCGCATCTCAGCGAACTCAACTGGCTGGAGACGGTCGGCGACTTCGAGGGCGGCCAGCGGGTGCCGACGCTGCAGATCAACGACATCCTGTCGATCAAGCGCGCCGTCCAGACCGGCGCCGGCATCGCCATGCTGCCCGACTACGTCATCGGCAAGGACGCCAACCTGGTGCAGCTCCTTCCCGAAACCGAGGTGCCGTCCTTCGACACCTATTTCGCCTATCCCGATGCGATGCGCGACCAGGCGAAGCTGCACGCCTTCCGCGACTTCATCATCGCCAAGGCGCGCAGCTGGGCCTACTGAGGCCCGGCCGCCCCGTCGCCTCTCCAGGGCGTGAGGCGGGGCAGCCAGCCCGGCACGTGGCGGCGATAGGTCTCGTAGGCACGGCCGTAGCGACGGGCGAGCACCGGCTCCTCGTAAAAGCGCACGAAAAGCGCGAAGGCCATTCCGACCGCCGCGGCATATACGGCGAGCGACGCGCTCCAGAAGATTACTGCCTGGCCCAGGATGATCGACAGCACGGCGACGTACATCGGGTTGCGCACGTAGCGATAGGGACCGCCGACCACCAGCCGTTCGGTGGGGGCGATCGGCGCGGGCGTGCCGAGGCCCTCGAGCGCAAAGCGCGCGAAGGCGTGGAGCAGGACGGCGAGGCCGGCGGCGACGAGCACAGCGCCGACCGCCAGCAGCGGGCCGGGCGCGCCCGGTGCGGAATAGCCGCCGACGAGCAGCCACGGCACCAGGCCGGCGACGACGCCGGGCGCGAGCACGAAGAAGACGGCGCTGCCGAGGAGTGCGGCTGGCCTGCGCATGCGATGCCCTCCTGTTGATCGGGTTGCCGGGATATTGCCCATCTGCACTTTTCCGCCGCAAGCATCGCTTTCGCCTGTCCGATCCGGCGTCATTGCACTGCAGCGAAACCTCCCCGGATACTTTGGGGTTTTTGCGCAGTGCGGCAGGGCGCGGCGGGCGAAATTTGGCCGCCTTCGCCGGTTTTCTCTGGTCCTATGCGGTTTCTAACATTGTTGGACCACAGCCCGCGCCTTTTTGCATGAGTGCGTTGCAAAATAGATGCTTGTTTATTGGGCATGGAAGGCACATATATTGACCATCTCCAGGGCGCGTTCCTCCTCCCATTAGCGCCCTCGAGTGTTCCCCTCTGGAGGTTTAGCCTTAATCGGCACTTCCAAACAAACTCAGCCGGATCTTCTTGGATCCGGCTTTTTTGTTGCCCGAATTCCACGCTCAAGCACCTCGATTCTCCGCGCCGCCTCCCAGGGCGCCGTGCGCTCAATGGCGCACACAAGGGACGCTCCAGTTTGTGGCTCCGGCATCTCTCTCGCTTACGGGCGTTCTCACCCGAAGCCGGATGTTCGCGGTGCAACGGGTCGTCGTCGCGCGTCGAGCCTGTGCATGCGCTTTCCGGAAAATCGGTTCCGATTGCCGGCCGCATGCACCAAATGTGCCGCGTAACAGTGACATGTAACATCAGGTAACATTCCCGGAACCGGCTGCCAGGACTAGGTTTTTCATGGACGCGGTGATTGGTGCCGCGGGAGATGGGGGCATCACCCGCAGCACCAGGGCTCAGGCAAGGCGCCGCGTCCAGCAGTTTGCCGGTGGACTGACTATCGGCCACGATGCGGCGGACCTGCCGTCCCGCCTCCCGCGGAACGGTCCGCAAAAAAGCGGCGTCCTGGAATTTGCCAGGGCGCCGCTTTTGTTTTGTCGGCAGGCCTGCTCAGGTCGGCTTCGGGACCGTGATTCCATATTTCATGAAAGCGTCCGGGGGCAGGCATGGGCGGAAAACCGAAGATTCATACGGGCGGCTGCCTTTGCGGAGCCGTTCGTTTCGCGGCGGTCGGTCCGGCCGGCAAACCGCACACGTGCTCTTGCCGCATGTGCCAGCTCCACACCGGAGCCTTGACCGCGGCCTGGGTGGAGTTCGACCGCGACAAGGTGAGCTGGACCGGGCCGGGCGGGGCGCCGTCGGTCTATCGCTCGTCGGAAATATCGAGCCGTGCCTTCTGCCCGGCCTGCGGCAGCTCGCTTGGCGCCATCGACGATGCGCCCGTCGTGGCGTTGCTCCTGGGCACGTTCGACAAGCCCGGCGCGCTTGAATTCATGCCGACGGCCCACTCCTTCCCGAGCGGGCGGCCAAGATGGTGGCACGTCGAGGCCAAGGCCGGCTAGAGCGGCGGCGGGGTTCACATGTAGAGCCTGGCCGGGTCCTTGCCGGCATAGAGGTGCGATACCTCGGCGGCGTAGCCGTTGAACAGTTGCGTCGGCACGAGCTCGCCCGTCTGCAGCACGCGCTCCCTGGCCTGGCTCCAGCGCGGGTGCGGCACCTCGGGGTTCACGTTCGCCCAGAAGCCGTATTCGCTCGGCTGGATCGCCTCCCACAGGCCGAGCGGCTGCTCGGCGACGAAGTCGATCTTGCGGATCGACTTGATCGACTTGAAGCCGTATTTCCACGGCAGTGCCAAACGGATGGGCGCGCCGAACTGCCTGGCGAGCGGCTTGTCGTAGGCGCCGGTGACCAGGAAGGGCAGGTCGATCGCCGCCTCCTCGATGGTGACGCCCTCGACATAGGGCCAGGGGTAGAGGAAATCGTTCTGGCCGGGCGCCATCTTCGGGTCGAGGAAGGTCTCGAAGCGGATGAACTTGGCATCCGACCTGGGGGCGACCATCGCGACCAGCGACTTCAGCGGAAAGCCGCTCCAGGGAATGGTCATCGACCAGGCCTCGACGCAGCGGTGGCGATAGAGCCGCGTCTCCAGCGGGAACTTGCGGATCAGGTCGTCGATCGCAATCGTCATCGGCTTGTCGACAAGCCCGCCGATGGCGACCTCCCATGGCCGGGTCTGAAGCTGCTGGGCGTTGGCTGCGATCTCCTTGTAGGAGCCGTATTCGTAGAAGTTGTTGTAGTTGGCGTTGACCTCCTCGGGCGTCAGCGGCCGGTCGAGCTTGTAGGCCTCGTTGCGCCGGGCAGGGTAGAGGTCGGCGGTCGGGTCCTTCTCCTCGGCGCGGGCGCGGCGCGGCAGGGCGGCGGCCGCCAGGCCCAGCCCCATGCCGGCGAGTATGGCGCGGCGGTTGAGGAAGACGTCCTCGGGCGTTGCCAGCGCCTCGGAAATCGCCCAGCTCGGGCGGCGGTGAATGACTGCCATCGTAAATGCTCCTGTCCGGGGAAGGTTCGGCCTTCGGCGGCGCGAAATCAACGCTTACGCGTTCACATACGTGTGCGAACGCTGCAGTGTTGCACTCCCTGCCATCAAGAGAACGTGAAGATGCTCCGGACGGCGCGATGGCCGTCCGGAAAGCTCTTAGGCTGCCTACGCAGCCCTGCCGGCCGACTGCACGGCCTCGTCGGCGAGGCGGCCGGTGAGCTCGGCCATGTGGTCGAACTCGGCGCGGTAGGTGGCGGCGCCGGCGGTGGCCGAGCGCAGCTCGATGATGAGGTCGCCGATCTCCGACTGCGGCATGGTCGCCTCGACGACGTCCCAGCCCAGCCAGCCGTCGCGGGCGTCGTAGCCGAGGATCTGGCCGCGCCGCTGCGGCACCAGCGCGATGATGCGGGCGGTGGCATCCGAGGGCGTGAGGATCTCCACCTTCATGACCGGTTCGAGCAGCACCGGCGAGCAGGCGCCCATGCCCTCCTTCATGGCGATCTTGGCGGCCATCTGGAAGGCCATGTCTGAGGAATCGACCGTGTGGTACGAGCCGTCCGACAGGTTCACGGCGATATCGACGACGGGAAAGCCCAGCGGCCCGGTTTTCAGGAAGTCGCGCACGCCGGCCTCGACGGAGGGGATGTACTGCTTGGGCACGACCCCGCCGGTGATCGAGTCGGTGAACTCGAACCCCGAACCGCGCGGCAACGGCTTGATCTCGATGACCACGTCGCCGAACTGGCCGTGGCCGCCCGACTGCTTCTTGTGGCGGCCGCGCTGCTGGACGCCCTTGCGGATCGTCTCGCGATAGGGGACGGCGGGCGCATGGCCCTCGATCGGGATCTGGTTGCGGCCCTCGAGGCGTTCCCTGACGACGCGCAGGTGCATCTCGCCGTGGCCTGACAGCACGGTTTCGGCCGAGTCCTGGTTGTGGTGCAGCGTCAGCGAGGGGTCCTCCTCGGCAAGCCGCTGGATGGCGGCCGACATCTTCACCTCGTCCTTGCGCTCCTTGGGCCTGAGCGCAAAGGCATAGACCGGCTTCGGCGGCTCGAGCCCGATCAGTTGCCTGGTGCCGCCCTTCGCGGTGGTCAGCGTCCGCCCCGTGGTCACGTTGTCGAGCTTGCCCAGCGCGACCGTGTCGCCAGCGCCGGCCAACGACAGCTTGGACTGGTCCTTGCCGAGCATGCGGTAGATGCCGGACACCTTGGCCGTGTCGGTGGCGTTGAGCCAGAGCTCGGCCCCGTCGGCGACGCCGCCCGACAGGATGCGCGACACCGACAGCTTGCCGCCGTGCGGCGTGTGGATGGTCTTCATCACCTGCACGATCGTGCCGTTGCCGTCGCCGGCCCCGAGCCGCTTGCGCGTCGCCTCCACGTCGGGCGCGTCGTGGCGGATGGCCTTGAGCAGGCGCAGCGCGCCGTTGCCCTTCTCGGCGGCGCCGATGAGCACCGGGACGACGGTGCCGTCGCGCAGGTCGGCGGCGAGGTCGTCGAAGATCTCGTCCTTGGGCGGCTCGATCTCCTCGAGCAGCTGCTCCATCAGCTGGTCGTCGTGGTCGGCCAGGGTCTCGAGCATGGCGAAGCGCGCCTCGAGCTCGCGGGCCTTCTCGTCGCCGGGTATTTCGGCGATCTCGCTCTCGGCGTACTCGCGGTAGATGTAGGCGCGCTCCAGCGCCAGGTCGATCGAGCCGACGACGACGCCGTCCTTGCGCAGCGGGATCTGGCGCAGCAGCAGCGGCGCGCGGCTGGCCGGCTGCAGGAGCTTCAGCGTGTCGCGCACGCCGGCCGTGCCCTTGTCGACCTTGTTGAGGAAGAGGATGCGCGGCACGCCGAGGTCGTCGAGCCTGCGCATGATGAGCTGGAGGGCCGGGATCTTCTTCTCGTCCGGTTCGGCGACGACGACCGCCAAGTCGCAGGCGGCCAGCACAGGCTCGGCCTCGAAGGCGAATTCGACGGAGCCGGGGCAGTCGACGAAGGTGATGCTCTCGCCCATGAATTCGGTGGTGGCGAAGACGGCCTCGACGCTCATGGCGTGGGCCCTGGCCTCGGCGGAGTGGTCGGAGACGGTGTTTCCGGACGAGACCGGATGCTGTTTGGGGATCGTGCCCGTGCGGGCGAGAAGGGCTTCGAAGAGCGTGGTTTTACCGCTGGCGTAGGGACCGACGATGGCGATGCATTTCGGTCCCGTACGTCTTCCTCCGGCGCGACTACCCATGATCTGACCTCCACTCAGGCGTTTTATCCCTGAAGCGGCGGCCGGCCTGTTCGACCGTCGCGGGCATTTTCCTGTTTCGATGGGCCTCCCTAGCTGGCTTATCGAAACACGGCTTTGAAGGCAGGGCAAGGGGCAGAACGCGGCGGTTGGCGTGCGGTGCCGGGCGGTGCCCGGCGAACCAATGAAAAAGCCCGGCAGGCGGTGCCTGCCGGGCCTTTTTGCGCCAGGGGCCGAGGGTCAGTCCTTGGCGTTGAGGTCGGTGCCGAGCGTATCCTTCACGAAGATCACGCCGATGATCAGCGTCATCGCGGCGATCGCGATCGGGTACCAGAGGCCGTAGTAGATGTCGCCGGCCGCAGCGCTCATGGCGAATGCGGTTGCAGGCAGCAGGCCGCCGAACCAGCCGTTGCCGATGTGGTAGGGCAGCGACATGCCGGTGTAGCGGATGCGGGTCGGGAACATCTCGACCAGGATCGCGGCGATCGGGCCGTAGACCATGGTCACGTAGACGACGAGGACGAACAGGATGCCGATGATCATCGGCCAGTTCACCGCGGCCGGGTCGGCGACCATGGAATAGGCGCCGCCGCCGGCGATGCTGTAGACGGTGACGTCGGTGGCGCCGGCGGCTTCCTCGGCCGTCAGCAGCTTGTCCTTGACGGCCTGGTCGAGCGCAACCGTCGACTTCTCGCCGCCGCGGATGGCGGCCGCGTCGAGCTTGAGCTCCGGATTGGCGGCGACGAAGGCGTCGAGCTTCTGGTCGGCAACCTTGGCCGCACCGCGGACCAGCGGATAGCCGGCCGCGTGGAGGGCGATGTTGACCGACTTGGCGAAGGCGCCGTCCTTGGCCTTGGCCTGGTCGCCGGCGGCAACCGCGTCATAGGACTCGATCGTCGTCTCGCCGACCTTGACGGTGGCCGCGGTGCCCGCAGCCGCCGTGGTGACGACGTCGTAGGGAACCGAGTTCTTGGTCAGGAACGAGGTGGCGATGTCGCAGGACGTGGTGAACTTCGCCGTACCCACCGGGTTGAACTGGAACTTGCAGTCGCCGGGTGCGGCGGTGACGGTGGCGCGAACGTCCTGCTGGGCGGTGGCGAGCGCCGGGTTCGCCGCCCAGGTCAACGCCTTGAACAGCGGGAAGTAGGTGACGATGGCAAGCGCCAGGCCGGCCATGATGATCGGCTTGCGGCCGATCTTGTCGGACAGCCAGCCGAACAGCACGAAGAAGCCGGTGCCGAGCAGCAGCGAAATCGCGATCATGATGTTGACCGACTGCGCGTCGACCTTGAGCACGTTCTGCAGGAAGAACAGAGCGTAGAACTGGCCGGTGTACCAAACCACGGCCTGGCCGGCGGTGAGGCCGAGCAGCGCGAGCAGGGCGATGCGGGCATTCTTCCACTGGCCGAAGGCCTCGGAAAGCGGCGCCTTGGAGCCCTTGCCCTCTTCCTTCATGCGCTGGAAGGTCGGCGATTCGTTGAGCGACAGGCGAATCCAGACCGAAATGCCGAGCAGCACGCAGGAGAGCAGGAACGGAATGCGCCAGCCCCAAGCGGCGAAGGCCTCCTTGCCGAGCCAGGTCTGGACGATGAGGATGACCACCAGCGACAGGAACAGGCCGAGCGTCGCGGTCGTCTGGATCCACGAGGTGTAGTAGCCGCGGCGGTCGTCGGGGGCGTGTTCGGCGACATAGGTCGCAGCGCCGCCATATTCACCGCCGAGCGCCAGGCCCTGCAGCATGCGCAGCGCGATCAGGATGATCGGTGCGGCGATGCCGATGGAGGCCGAGCCGGGCAGGAGGCCGACGAAGAAGGTCGACAGGCCCATGATCAGGATGGTGACGAGGAAGGTGTATTTGCGGCCGACGAGGTCGCCGATGCGGCCGAAGACGAGCGCGCCGAAGGGGCGCACGAGGAAGCCAGCGGCGAAGGCGAGCAGCGCGAAGATGTTGCGCGTGGCCTCGGGGTAGGAGGCGAAGAAGGTGGCGCCGATGAAGGCGGCGAGTGAACCGTAGAGATAGAAGTCGTACCATTCGAAGACGGTACCGAGCGACGAGGCGAAGATGACCTTCTTCTCCTCGCGCGACATGCCGCGCCCTTGGCGGGTGTCGGCTGTTGCGGAAATTGCCATAGTGTCTCCTCCCAGAGTGCCGGCGGTAACAGCCCGGAGACACGTCTCCATGGGAATCCGCCGAACCTAACGACTTCAAAGTGATAACGCCGGGAGGCGGACGCTATCCATCGCTGCTTTGGGATTATGACTTTGGTCGTAGGCGGCCTCCGGCGGCGATTTTGCGCCGCCGGAGGCATCGGGAAGGGTCAGGCGGCCCGTTCCTCTTTCTCAACCAGATAGCCGCGATCGCGCAGCCACCGGGCGATGATGATCTCCACCATGGACGACACCGAGCGATGGTCGTCCTTGGCGGCCTTGACCAGTGCTTCCTTGAGATCGCGTTCGATACGGAAGCCGAGTGGATGAGTCTTGGACATGGTCGTTCCTGGTATTTTTCGGGATCGTCCGATCCCGGGGAATACGACCGGCAACTGGCGACGTAGCTTGCTCTGTTCGATCGCTGGCTGGTCGGTCGGGCGGCGCAGGTGGGGCGCGTTGCGCCGTTAGACCAGGTGCGGAGGCGCGCGCGGTGCGCTCGTGCGGCCGCGCAAGAGACCGAAGTTGATGATCGTGGGGAAGGAGGCTTCGCCGGCCACACCGGACGACAGCGCATGGACCGACGTCGGCGTGGCGTGATCGAGCCCGTGGATCTGGCATTCGGAAGCGGTGTTGCAGACGGGCCCAACGGCGGTCAGCACCGTCTCGGCGTGCCCGGCATCCTCGGCGGTCGCGGTCAGGTGCGCCACCGGGATTTGGACACCGGCTCCGGCCTGGCTCGATGCAATCGCCGCCGTCAGCACAGCAAAGGTGGACAACAACAGCAAGAAGAAGTGCGTCAGCGGCCTTGTGCTGCTTCGCCCCTGCTGCTGTTCCACACGCCGATACAATGCCTGCCCTCGGATGCCTCTGCACTGCTCCGTCAACATCGACGGAAATAGTGTGTCAGAGTAGCAGCATTCGGGCCGTGGCGGCAATATGCAAATGTATAACAGCGTATGAGATTTGGAGAATATATTAGCCGTCTCGAACGCTTCTCCGTCCTGGCAGCGGCCAAAAGAAACCCGGCCGAAGCCGGGTTCCCAATCAGCCTATCCTGATTCTCAGGAGAGCGAAGCCGTGAAGCGCTGGATGCGGGTGCAGGCCTCTTCCAGGAGCTTCTCCGACGTGGCGTAGGAGATGCGGAAGTTCGGGCCAAGGCCGAAGGCCGAACCCTGCACGACGGCGACGCCTTCGGCTTCCAGCAGCTCGGAGGTGAAGACGGCGTCGTCGGTGATCGCCTTGCCGGCCTGCGTCTTCTTGCCGATCAGGTCGGCGCAGGACGGGTAGACGTAGAAAGCGCCTTCGGGCGAGGGGCAGGAGATGCCGCGGGCCTGGTTGAGCATCGACACGACGAGGTCGCGACGGGCCTGGAAGATCGCCTTGTTGCGCGTGATGAAGTCCTGCGGGCCGTTGAGTGCCTCGACCGAAGCCCACTGGGCGATGGTGCAGGCGCCCGAGGTCTGCTGGCCCTGGATCATGTCCATCGCCTTGATCAGCTGGATCGGACCGGCCGCATAGCCGATGCGCCAGCCGGTCATGGCATAGGCCTTCGACACGCCGTTCATGGTCAGCGTGCGGTCGTAGAGTGCGGGCTCGACCTCGGCGATGGTCTTGAAGACGAAGTCGCCATAGGTGAGGTGCTCGTACATGTCGTCGGTCAGCACCCAGACCTGCGGGTGCTTGAGCAGCACGTCGGCAATGGCGCGCAGCTCGGCCTCGGTGTAGGCCGCGCCCGAGGGATTGGACGGCGAGTTCATCACCAGCCACTTCGACTTCGGCGTGATCGCCTTCTCGAGCGCCGCGGCGGTCAGCTTGAAGCCGTTGGCGATCGTCGTCTCGGCGAAGGTCGGCGTGCCGCCGCAGAGCGCCACCATCTCGGGGTAGCTGACCCAGTACGGTGTGGGCACGATGACCTCGTCGCCGGGGTTCAGCGTCGCCATGAAGGCGTTGAACAGGATCTGCTTGCCGCCGGTGCCGACGATGGTCTGCTCCGGCTTGTAGTCGAGGTTGTTCTCGCGCTTGAACTTCCTGGCGATCGCCTCGCGCAGCGGGGCGATGCCGGAAACCGGCGGGTACTTGGTCTCGCCGCGGCGGATCGCCTCGATTGCCGCATTCTTGATATTGTCGGGGGTGTCGAAATCCGGCTCGCCGGCACCGAGGCCGATGATGTCACGGCCGGCATTTTTCAGCTCGCGCGCTTTCTGCGTGACCGCGATGGTCGCGGAAGGCTTAACGCGGGAAAGGGCATCGGCAAGAAAGGCCATGACTTGGTGTCTCCGGTTCGAAAGATGGCGCGGTCGCGCGACCGCGGGCTCTCGTGCATGACCCCGAAAACCGGGCCGATTTTCGGCAGGATCATGCACTGGTTCATTTCGTTACAGCGTCCTTTGCGCGCCCAAACGGACGCGCGGCGCTGTAATGTCGCATGACGCAAGGAATCGCAAGCGGATTGACGCTTTGGCCCACCTGATCCTGGCGGCTTAGCGGCCAGTTCTAGCCTGTGCACAACCGCGGGCGAGCGCCGGCAATGTTCAACTTTGATCTATCCCGTTAACCGGCGATCAAATCTTCAATGAGATTTTGGCCGGGCAATTTCGCCAGCATCCCGGAAATAGGACGGACCGTGTCGAAAAGCATCGGGCTCGCCCAAATTATCCGGCAGGACGACGCTTCGTCGACCGGCGTCTGGGGTGTATACACCCTGCAAAGTGCATTCCAGCCGATCTTCTCGTTCGCCGACGGCAAGCTGACCGCCACCGCCTATGAAGGACTGATCAGGCCGTCCAGGCAGGGCGAACCGGTGCCGCCGGGCGTCTTCTTTGCGAATGTCGACGGTGCCGACCGGCTGCAGATCGAAACGCTGACGCGGACCCTGCATCTGCTGAACGCCGCAGCCTTCCTGCCCACGGACGCGGCGATCTTCATCAATTTCGATCCGTCGGTGTTCACCGACGCCTCCATCGCCGAGCTTGCGCTGCGCGACATGCGCCATGTGCTGAACGAAGCCGGCATCGATCCGCGCCGCGTCGTCTGCGAGGTCACCGAGAAGAAGCCGGCTTCCGAGGAGGCGCTGTTCGGCTTCGTCAGCGCGCTGAAGGCCAACGGCTTTCGCATAGCGGTCGACGACTTCGGCTCGGACGAATCCGACATCAAGCGGATCCGCAACCTCAAGCCCGACATCGTCAAGTTCGATGCCCACTGGATCAGCCGGCTGATGGAGTCGGGCGCCGGTTTCGCGCTGCTGAAAGAGATGGTGGCGAATTTCGAGGACAAGGGCATCCGTACCGTGTTCGAGGGGCTCGAGCAGAGCTGGCAGCTGCAGCTGGCCGAGCGTTCGGGCGCCTCGATGGTGCAGGGTTACGTGCTGGCGCTGCCGGAGATCGTGCCGGCGAATTTCTCCATCTATTCCGGGCAGGAGAACGCGTCCGGCCGCGACATCGCGGCGGCGGCGCCCCACCCCGAGCCCGCGCATGTGCCGCAGGCGCGCGCCCAAAGACCGGGCCGCAGCTTCGGCAAGAGGACATATTCATGAATGATCCGGTTTTCGGTTTCGGTGCCATTCCCGCCGATCTCGGCGACAAGATCGTTGCCGACGAGGTCGGGATCGAATTCGGCGTTCATGGCCGCTTCCGCCTGCGCTCTGCGATCCAGCCCGTGTTCAGGCACAGGGACGGGCGCCTGACGCCCGTGGCCGCGGATGCGCTGGTCGTGCCCTATCTGAACGGCAAGCCGGCGGCGCTCGCCGGTTTCGACGCCGAGGTGTCGGGCGAGGACCGCGCGCTGGTGGCGCGGATGGCCGTGGTGCTTCCGCTCGCCAACGTCCACAACATCGGCGTCGACGGCGTCTCGCTGATCTTGCGCCACGATGCCGCGGCAGGCGATGCCGCGCTGGAGGACCTGCGCTTCATGGTCCGGCGGCTGGCCGAGGAGGGTTTCGAGGTGTCGCGGCTGATCTGCGAGGTCGACGGGACCGATGCGGCCTTTGCCGCGGAAGCCAGGGCGCTCGGCCTGCGCGTCGCGTTGCGGGGCCGCGCGGGGGCCGATCCGGATCAGGACGGGGCCGTAAGCCTGGGCGCGGATGTGGTCAGGCTCGGGCGCGCTTCATTCGACCGCTTCTGCGCCGATGCGGCCACCGGCCGGCTGCTGCGGGCGGTGGTTTCCGAATTCCGGGCGCGCGGCGCATCGGTGCTGGTCGACGGCATCGACAGCGACAACCATCTCGAGGTCGCGCTCGCGGCGGGCGTCGACCTGCTTGCCGGCGCCCTGCTCGAGCCGCCGGTGCTGGTCGGCAACGTGATCGACGAGGGGCCGCGCGACGCTTCGCGCTTCCGCCGGGGCGACTGCGTCGTCATCCCGCTGTTCGGCTGAGTTTTGGGAGCACCCGGCAGGCCGGCGAGATCTGCCAAAGAAAAGAAAAAGGCGGGGCAAAACCCCGCCTCATCGGCACCTGATCCTGGTTTCCCGAACCTGCGGCTCACGGCAATCTGCCGCATCGTCCGCCAGGTTCCCGGCCGGCGCATCTTGCAGCGCCGCGCATCGCTGGGACGCGCGACAGGCGCTGCAAGAATTAGGTTGGTGCTCGTGCGGACATCATCTTGCCCGCGTCACCTGCGCTGCCGCCAGTACATCCGTGACTTGCAGTGCGACCGGAGCTTGCGCTCCAGCGCCCTCGGATCAGATGGCCTTCAGAGCGCCGGCAGACGAGCGGCCGGTACGACGGTCCTGCTCGATCTCGTAGCTGATCTTCTGGCCGTCGGCCAGGTCGGTCATGCCCGAACGCTGAAGAGCGGAGATGTGGACGAACACGTCCGCACCGCCGGCGTCCGGCTGAATGAAGCCGAAGCCCTTGGTTGCGTTGAACCACTTAACGGTTCCAGTAGCCATTACGATTATCCTTGGCGTTTGCAGTTGGTCTTGATCTGGCGAAATCACCCGATCGATGTATCGAGATTTTGGAGATAGACTGAGCAAACGCGAAAAAATCGCGGTATCTAGATCTGTCGGCCGAAATATCAACACGCCGCAAATAAGCCGTTGGGCGACATTTTGCAAGCCCCGCGCTGCGCCGGAGATGGTTGCGGCCGGGGCTGCGCCGTGCTTCGCAACCATTGCGGGCGAAGGATGTTATAGTGGTCGGGCAACGGCGCAAAAGGGCCGGCGCCTTTGGAGGTCGTCATGAAAACTCTACTGCTTGCCGCCTGCATGACCCTGATCGCGGCCGAGGCGCAGGCGATCTCGCGCTACAATTCGACCAGCATGAGTTGTGCGGAGGCGCGCGACGTCGTTCGCTACGAGGGTGCGGTGATCCTGCGCTGGCGCTCGCCGACCTCCGGCGTGCAGCGCTTCGACCGCTACGTACGCGACGACCGCTTCTGCCCCGCGGGCGAGGAGGCGCAGCGCGCCTTTGTGCCGACCGCCGATGCGCGGTCGTGCCCGGTGAACATCTGCAAGCGGATCGAACGCGACTTCTTCCGCTTCAAGCGCCGGCTGATCATTCCCGACTGAGCCCAAGGCAACCGTCTTGCTTTAGAAGCCGAACGACGCCTGGGCCGAGGGTGGCGGGCTCATGCGCACGCCTTCGAGCGAGAGCATCCTTTCCTTGGTGGCCGACCCGCCGCTGGCGGAGAAGCCGCCGATCTTGCCGCCGGCGGCGAGGATGCGGTGGCAGGGGATGACCAGCGGCACCGGATTGGCGCCGAGTGCCGCCCCGGTTTCGCGGAACAGGCCCTTGTGGCCGGACTTTTCCGCCAGCCCGCCATAGGTGGTGGTTTCGCCATAGCCGAGGCCGCGCGCGGCGGCATAGATGTCGCGGCGGAAGTCGTCGACGCCGGCGAGATCGACCGGCACGGCCGAGAAATCGACGTCCTCGCCCTCGGCATAGCGGCGGATATCGGCGATCAGCGCGCCGATCCACGCTGGCGCGGCACGGCCCGCGTCGCTCTGGCCGGCGAGGCGCAACAGGCGGCGTTCGGCCGCAGCGGCGGTCCTTTCGGGCAGGCAGACGCGGGTGAGCCCGGCGTCGCTCCAGGCCAGCGCCATGAAGCCGAGCGCTGTCTCGAACACGGCATGCCCGGGCCTGGGATAGGAGATCGTGGCGTCCATGGATGGTCCCTGAAAATTTGCATTGCCAAGTACAAACCGGGAACATCATCGCATGATCTGCGACCCGATGCCACCCGAAAACCGCAGGGGGCTGTGGATTGCCGGGGCAGATGCCTTGCTGTAAGGAGAATCGGGCGGGACGATAAACATCAAACAGAGCTTGGCTTTGCCGTCATTCAAGACCCATCTGCTGATCTCGGCAGCTCTTTCTGTGGCTCTGCTTTCGGGCTGCCAGACCAATACTGCGGCGCTGAGCACCGATCTTGCAACCGGCACTGAGGTGGCGCTTGCCACCCAGGCGGATGCCGCCGCTTCGACCGAGGCCGGCGCCATGGCTTCCGCCGAGGCCGACATCGCGCTGCCCGAGACGGTGGCCGTGGTGCCGACGTCCTATGCGGGCGGGGAGGTGTCGCCGGCGACTGCCGTGCTCGCGGCCGCGACCGAAACGCAGGCAGCCGCCGCGGCCGGACCGGCCGAGGTGGCGCAGGCGCAGGTGCCCGCAGCCGCCCCTGCCGCGCCCGAGCATCCGTCCGATGCTTCCGCCAACGCGACCGTCGCGGCGGCAGCCGCGACTGCACCCGCGACGCCGGCCGCCGCGAAGCTGCCGGCCGACGCAAAGCCCTCGGAGGCCGCATTTGCCGCGCCCATGGCCGGCGGCGAGATCGTCGCCGACGCGCAGGCAAAACTCGTCGGCGAATTTCCGCCCGCGCCGGCGCTGCCCGGCCAGATCCTGCCGGCGACGGCGCCGATCCCCGGCAGCTACCAGGTCGCCTCGCTGGGCGACGTGGCGCCCGGGAGTTTTGCCACCTCCTCCTATGCCGCGCCCGATACGCCTTCGGCGGCTTCGTCCAGCATGGTCGACGCACTGATCGCCAAATATGCCGCCGTCTACGAACTTCCGGAGCAGCTGGTGCGGCGGGTGGTCAGGCGCGAGAGCAATTTCCGCCCGATGGCGCGCAAGGGGCCGTATTGGGGACTGATGCAGATCCGCCACGATACCGCGCGCGGCATGGGCTATGACGGCCCGCCCAGCGGCCTGCTCGACGCCGAGACCAACCTCAAATACGCGGTCAAGTATCTGCGCGGCGCGTTCCTTGTGGCCGACGGCAACGAGGACCAGGCCGACCGCCTCTACCAGCGCGGCTATTACTACGACGCCAAGCGCAAGGGCCTGCTCGACGAGACGGGCCTCGGCCGCGACCGCGTGCGCCGCCGGGCCGAAACCGCCCTGTGACGGCATCCGCGCCGGCGGAGAACGACGTCCGGCTGCGCCGGCAGCTGCCGGGCGAACTGAAGACGCCGCATTGGCCGCACGGCTTTGCGATGCGGACATTCGAGGCGGCCGACGCGCCGGCGCTGCATTCGCTCCTGGGGCTGGTCTTCGACGATGGCATGGACGGGCCGTTCGACCAGTGGTGGCCGCGGATTTCGGGCGACGCCGAGTTCGACCCGGAGCTGTGCTTCCTGGTTCTCGACGGCGAGGGCCGGCTCGCGGGGGCCGCCCTGTGCTGGACCAGCGCCTTCCTGAAGGACCTTGCCGTCCATCCCGATTTTCGCGGGCAAGGCATTGCCGAGGCGCTGCTGTGGCACGTCTTTGCCACCTTCGCCGCGCGCGGCGCGAGCCACGTCGACCTCAAGACCAACCTTATCGCCAACGCCGGTGCCGTCCGGCTCTACCGCCGGCTCGGCATGGTGGAGGTGGACTGGGGCGGGTGAGGGGGCTCCGTCTCGCTGCGCTCGGCACCTCCCCCCATCGAGGGGCGGTGCGTTCTGCCTCGGGCGACCCCACTCCGATCCGCTGCGCGAGGAAGGAGGGCGTCGCGTGCTGCCTTGGGCGACCCCGCCCCGATCCGCTGCGCGGATCGACCCTCCCCTCAAGGGGGAGGGAAGGCGCGCCTCAGGCGAAATAATCCTGCAGCGGGCGGACTTCGAGCGAGCCGGCCTTAAGGGTGGCGATGGCCTCGGCGACGGCGGCCGCGCCCGACAGCGTGGTGTAGTAGGGCACCTTCTGCATCAGCGTGGCGCGGCGGATCGACTTCGAGTCCGACACGGCCTTCTGGCCGTCGGTGGTGTTGAAGACGATCTGGATCTGGCGGTTGCGGATGGCGTCCTCGATGTGCGGACGGCCTTCGAGCACCTTGTTGATCTTCTCGGCGGCGACGCCGTTCTCGTTGAGGAAGCGGGCGGTGCCGGAGGTGGCCAGGATCTTGAAGCCGAGGTCGGCGATGCGGCGCACGGCGGGCAGGATGCCCGCCTTGTCCTCGTCGCGGACCGAGACGAACAGCGTGCCCGAGCGCGGCAGGTCGACGCCGGCGCCGAGCTGGGCCTTGGCGAAGGCGAGCGCGTAGTCGCGGTCGAGGCCCATGACCTCGCCGGTCGACTTCATCTCCGGCCCGAGCAGGATGTCGACGCCGGGGAAGCGGGCGAACGGGAACACCGCTTCCTTGACGGCGATGTGGCCGGGATTGCGGGCATTGGGCTTGGCGCCATAGTGGGCGAAGGCGTCGTCGAGGCTCTCGCCCGACATGATGCGGGCGGCGATCTTGGCGATCGGCTTGCCGACGGTCTTGGCCACGAAGGGCACCGTGCGCGAGGCGCGCGGGTTGACTTCGAGCACGTAGATGACGCCGTCCTTGATGGCGTATTGCACGTTCATCAGGCCGCCGACATTGAGCGCGCGCGCCATGGCCGAGGTCTGGCGCTCTAGTTCGTCGACGAGTTCGGTCGAAAGCGAATGCACCGGCAACGAGCAGGCACTGTCGCCCGAGTGGATGCCGGCCTCCTCGATGTGCTCCATGATGCCGGAGACGAAGGTCTCCCTGCCGTCGCAGAGGCAGTCGACGTCGACCTCGATGGCGCCCGACAGATAGGTGTCGAACAGAAGCGGGTTCTTGCCGAGCAGGGTGTTGATTTGGCCGGTCTTGTCGTTGGGGTACTTCTGCTTGATGTCCTCGGGCACCAGGCCCGGCACGGTGTCGAGCAGGTAGGACTGCAGCATGCCCTCGTTGTGGATGATCTGCATGGCGCGGCCGCCGAGCACGTAGGACGGGCGCACGACCAGCGGGAAGCCGAGCTCGCCGGCGACGGTGCGGGCCTGCTCGACCGAGTAGGCGATGCCGTTCTTCGGCTGCTTGAGGTCGAGCTTGTGCAGGAGCTTCTGGAAGCGGTCGCGGTCCTCGGCGAGGTCGATCGCGTCGGGCGAGGTGCCGAGGATCGGGATGCCGGCCTTCTCGAGCGCGTCCGCAAGCTTGAGCGGGGTCTGGCCGCCGAACTGGACGATGACGCCGTGCAGCGTGCCCCTGGCCTGTTCGGCGCGCAGGATTTCGAGCACGTCCTCCGAGGTCAGCGGCTCGAAATAGAGCCGGTCGGAGGTGTCGTAGTCGGTCGACACCGTCTCGGGGTTGCAGTTGACCATGATCGATTCATAGCCGGCCTCGCGCAGCGCATAGGCGGCGTGCACGCAGCAATAGTCGAACTCGATGCCCTGGCCGATGCGGTTGGGGCCGCCGCCGAGGATGACGACCTTCTTGCGGTCGGAGACCTGGGCCTCGTCGGCAAGCGCGCCGGCGAAGGGCAGCTCGTAGGACGAGTACATGTAGGCGGTGGGCGAGGCGAACTCGGCCGCGCAGGTGTCGATGCGCTTGTAGACCGGGTGGACGCCGAGCTTCCGGCGCTGCTTGGCGACCGCTTCGGCCTCGGTCCTGGTCAGCGAGGCGAGGCGGGCGTCGGAAAAGCCCATCGACTTCAGCATGCGCAGGTTTTCGGCGTCCTGGGGCAGGCCGTGCTCGCGGACGCGGGCTTCCATCGAGATGATGCCGGCGATCTGCTCGAGAAACCACGGGTCGATCTTGCACATGGCGTGCACGTCTTCGAGCGAGGTGCCCATGCGGATCGCCTGGGCGACCATGCGCAGCCGGTCGGGGGTGGGCGTGCCGAGCGCGGCGCGGATGGCGTTGCGCTCGTCGCCATTGTCGCCGATGCCGGGAATCTCGATCTCGTCCAATCCCGTCAGGCCCGTTTCCAGTCCACGCAAAGCCTTCTGCAGCGATTCCTGGAAGGTGCGGCCGATGGCCATGACCTCGCCTACCGACTTCATGGCGGTGGTCAGCGTCGGCTCGGCGCCGGGGAATTTTTCAAAGGCGAAGCGCGGGATCTTGGTGACGACGTAATCGATGGTCGGCTCGAAGGAGGCGGGGGTGGCGCCGCCGGTGATGTCGTTCTCCAGCTCGTCGAGCGTGTAGCCGACGGCGAGCTTTGCGGCGATCTTGGCGATCGGGAAGCCGGTTGCCTTGGAGGCGAGCGCCGAGGAGCGCGACACGCGCGGGTTCATCTCGATGACGACGAGGCGGCCGTCGGCGGGGTTGACGGCGAACTGGACGTTGGAGCCGCCGGTCTCGACGCCGATCTCGCGCAGCACCGCGATCGAGGCGTTGCGCATCATCTGGTATTCCTTGTCGGTCAAGGTCAGCGCGGGCGCCACCGTGATCGAATCGCCGGTGTGCACGCCCATCGGGTCGATGTTCTCGATCGAGCAGACGATGATGCAGTTGTCGGCGCGGTCGCGCACGACCTCCATCTCGTATTCCTTCCAGCCGAGCACCGATTCCTCGATCAGCACTTCGGTGGTGGGGGAGGCGTCGAGACCCGACTGGACGATGTCGAAGAACTCCTGGCGGTTGAAGGCGATGCCGCCGCCGGTGCCGCCCATGGTGAAGGACGGGCGGATGATGGCGGGCAGGCCGACATGGTCGAGCGCCTGGGCGGCGATCGCCATGCCATGGTTGATGTAGCGCTGCTTGCGGTCGCCTTCGCCGAGGTTCCACTGGGTTTCGAGCGCATCGAGCGCTGCGTCGAGATTGGCCGGCGCCTCGAGCTTGAGGGCGGCGCGCTCGGCCTCGTGGCGCTTGCGGTCGGCGTCCTTGACGTCGGAGGCGTTGGCGAGCATCGAGCGCGGCGTCTCCAGCCCGATCTTGGCCATGGCTTCGCGGAACAGCGAACGGTCCTCGGCCTTGTCGATGGCGTGCGCGTCGGCGCCGATCATCTCGACATTGTAGCGGTCGAGCACGCCCATGCGGCGCAGCGAAAGGGCCGTGTTGAGCGCGGTCTGGCCGCCCATGGTCGGCAGCAGCGCGTCGGGGCGCTCCTTGGCGATGATCTTGGCGACCACTTCCGGCGTGATCGGCTCGATGTAGGTGGCGTCCGCCAGCTCCGGATCTGTCATGATCGTGGCCGGGTTGGAGTTGACCAGGATGACGCGGTAGCCTTCCTCGCGCAGGGCCTTGCAGGCCTGGGTGCCGGAGTAGTCGAACTCGCAGGCCTGGCCGATGACGATGGGACCGGCGCCGATGATCAGGATGGACTTGATGTCGGTGCGTCTTGGCATGGGTGCGGTCCGTAAAATGAGCCTGCGCGAAGAACCGGGACGGGGCGAGCCCGGGCCGGTGCGCAAGGGAGAGTCAACTAGAGGCTAGGCGGGCCTTATAGGGGAAGGACGGGAAGGGGGGAACCCCGAAAATGCATGAATCCCTGATGTCGCAGCCGCTTGCGTCCGTCAACAAAACGTCGCTACCGGGAGTTATGATCCCAAGCTATACTTTGCGCCTTTTAGTAGTGCGGGGGATGGGGCTGTGGATATCCAAACCTTTGGCAACGTCGAACTTGTCGTTCGTGAAAGACTGAAGAAGACACGCCCCGAAATCGAAGAATCCCTGGCACGGATCGCCGAGGGCAATCCGCTGGCCGCCGAGCCCCAGCGGCGGCGGCGCGTCGAGCGACTGCAGGTCAAGGCGCAGCTCAGCCGCGAAGAAGCCGAGATGATCTCGACAGCGATCGAAGCGAGCGCCGCGCCGGCCAGGGCAGGGCGCAAGCCGGCCGCCGCCGCCAAGCCGGCGGGACCCGAGGCGATCCAGGGTTCCACGCTCGATTTCGTCGGCGTCGCCTTTCTCGAGCGCGGCCGGCGCGCTGCCGATGCGGTGGGCCGGGTGGCGTTCCTCAACGAGATGCCGCAGGGCACCGGCTTCCTGGTGGGCCCGAAGCTTTTCCTGACCAACCACCACGTCATGCCAACGCCGCAGGACGCGGCGCGCTTCCAGATCCAGTTCGACTATGAACGCGACCGGCTGAACGAACTGCGCATGCCGACGTCGTACCTGCTCGACCCGAACCTGTGCTTCGTCACCGACGGCATCGACGGGCTCGACTACACGCTGGTCGGCATCGGCGAACGCCGGCGCGGGCCCAGGCTGCTCGACGAGTTCGGCTTCCTGGTGCTTTCCAATGCCGGCGACAAGCACATGCTCGGTGAGATCGCCAACCTGGTCCAGCACCCCGACGGCCGCTTCAAGGAGCTCGTGCTGCGCGAGAACCATCTGGTGGCGCGCGACGAGACGCTGCACGTGCTGCACTATGTGGCCGACACCGAGCAGGGCTCGTCCGGCTCGCCGGTGTTCAACAACGAATGGGAACCGATCGCGCTGCATCACTGGGGCGGGCCGTGGCACGAGGTGATGGGGACCGACGGCCAGCCGCTCGCCAAGGAGATCAACGAAGGCATCCGCATCAGCGCCATCGTCGACGACCTGGAGAAGCGCCTGGACACGCTCGACGCGGCAAGCCGCGCAGCGGTGTCGAAGCTGCTCGACACCTGGCAGGAGGCCGGGCGGCTGAAGCTGCAGCCGCAGCCATCGGGCGGGGGCGAGGCGGAGGGGCAGGCGCCGAAGCAGGAAGGCAGCACGGATCGGCCGGTGGAGGACGCCGCCCGGTCGCGGCTCAACGCGGACGGCTCGGTGACGTGGACCTTTCCGATCGAGATCAACGTGCGCGCCCCGCTGGCCGCCGCAGCGACGGCGGCCGGGCGCGCCGGCCCGGCCGGCGGCGACCGGGGCCCGCGCGCCGAGGCGGCGAGCTGGAAGACCGAGAATTTCGACGACCGCGGCGGCTACGAGCCGGGCTTCATCCCAGGCTTCGTCCTGCCGCTGCCGAACCACGCGGGCGCGCCGGGACGCGCGGCGGAGAACCAGCTGGCCAAGCCCGGCGACGATCCGTTCGAGCTGCGCTACCACCACTTCTCCGTGGTCATGAACGCGGCGCGGCGGCTCGCCTATTTCACCGCCTGCAACATCGACGGCGCGCGCATCAAGGCGATCAACCGCGACGACAAATCGGTGATCGACGAGCCGACGCTGAAGGATCTCGGCATAGAGTCGCTGGGCGACCTCGGCGCGGAGGCCAGCGACGACTTCCGGCCCGACCGGCGCATCCTGCCCGAGGAGCAGATGAACCGGCCGTTCTACGAGAAGCAGAAGGTGGCCGGCTTCCCCGATCCGCAGTCGAACGAGCGCAAGGCGCGCATCTTCCAGAAGGGGCACATCACGCTGCGCGGCGACCCGGCCTGGGGCACCGACGCCGAGGCGGTGGCGGCCGAGCGCGACACGTTCTTCTACACCAATGCGGCGCCGCAGCTCGGCTTCTTCAACCAGGGCAGCGCGCTCGACCGGCCGGGTTCGAAGGGCAAGCTCAGGTGGCGGGCGGTCGAGACCTACGTGTTGCGCAACGCGGTGACCATGCGCAGCCGGGTCACGGTGTTTGCCGGCCCGATCTTCGCCGAGACCGACCCGCCCTACCGCTTCGACAGCAAGGTACCGCTGCGGTTCTGGAAGATCGCGGCGTGGAGCGACGGCAGCGATCTACGTGCGATCGCGCTCCTGGCGGACCAGGGGCCGCTGATCGAGGTGATGCCGGAGGCGATACTCGCCGGCGCCGAGGCCTTCGGCGACGAGCTGGAACTGGCGCGCGTGGCCGAGTTCCTGACCACGGTGGCGGAAATCGAGCGCCTGACGGGACTCGACTTCGGCGCGGCCCTGCGCGAGGCCGACATCCGGGCCAGGCAGGAGGCGATGGGCAGGCCGGCACAGACGCTGGAGGCGGAGGACCTGGTTCCGGCGCGCAGGCCTTATGCCCGCCCGGCGAAGCGTGCCGCGCGCACGGCCATGCCGGCGCCAAAACCTCGCCGTTCGCGAAAATGAACCGCAGGCCGTAGAGCGGCGCCGCCAGCGGAGGACCTGTGCTGCCCGGACAGCCGCGAGGCCGTCTGGACCAAGCGCAGGTCGCCGGTTGGGTGAAGCAATCCAGCGAATTGCCCGTCGAAATGATGTAAGCGGGAGGCGGAAGGGCGGCGTGGCGGAGCGGATGCCAGGCCCGCATCGGCAACCATGGAGAAAAGGACGAGGCCCATGGCAAAGAAGACGACCGGCGCGCAGGAAGGCAACGTTGGAGCCTCTGCCTCCGAGCTAATCGATGCGCGAATCAGGGAGCTGGACGATTGGCGGGGCGCGACGCTCGCCAGGATCCGAAGCCTCATCAGGCAGGCCGATCCCGAGGTGGTCGAGGAATGGAAATGGGGGACGCCGGTGTGGTCGCACGGGGGCATCATCTGCACCGGCGAGGCCTACAAGAAGGCGGTGAAGACGACCTTCGCCAAGGGCGCCTCGCTCGAGGACCCTTCGGGCCTGTTCAACTCCAGCCTCGAAGGCAACACCAGGCGCGCCATCGACTTCCGCGAGGGCGAAGAGATCGACGAGGAGGCGTTGAAGGCGCTCATCCGCGCCGCCGTGGCCCTGAATTCATCGCGCTGAGCGTCCGCATCTCTTTGTTTTTGCGCAATTCCGGACGGAAAACCGCTGCGCATTTTTCCTGGAACTGCCCTAAGCCGGCATGAAGCCGGTGCGCAGCGCGTGCGCCCATTCCGGTCGGCCGGACTCTTCGGCGCGGAGGGCGGCCGCCTCGTGGTCGTAGGCGACCGCGCGGAACTCGACGTTGACGATGGCGCCAGCGCCCTCGGTCTCGACCAGGCCATAGTGCGCCAGCGGCGAGCCCTGCTCGGAGACATGCGCGGGGGCACCGTCGTCGCGATAGGCCGGGCCGCCGACGCTGCCGGGATTGAACAGCATGCGTCCGTCGGGCAGCCGCACCAGATCGGGGCGGTGGCTGTGGCCGGAAAGCAGCAGGCGATGGGAGCGGTCGGTGCCGGCAAGCCGCTTTTCGATCAAAGGCAGCGGCGCCCGGGCCAGATGGCCCTCGGCGATGACTTCAGTCAGATAGCGTTCGTCGTGATCGGGGCGGGCGTGGAAGGCGAGGATGCCGGGCGCCAGCTCCAGGGTGACGGGCAATGCCTCAAGCCAGTCGCGCTGGGCCGCCGTCAGGCGATCGTGGGCGAAGCGGTCGGACGGTCCCATTCCGGCGAGGGGATCGCTGGCCGTGCGGCGATCGTGGTTGCCGCGCACCGTGGGCCAGTCGAGGTGCATGAGGCGTTCGATCGTCTCGCGCGGCCAGAGCGGGCCGGAGACGAGGTCGCCGAGATTGACGGTCAGGTCGGCGCCGCCGCGGCGGGCCAGGTCGGTGACAACGGCCTCGAGCGCGAGGATGTTGCCATGGATGTCGGCAATAACGGCGATGCGCATCTTGTGGTCCTCCGCGCCGGGGAAGGCGGCGTCAGCTTTGCTCGCGCAGGCGTTCGAGCTGCGGGATGTCCCGTGCCGCCGTGACGATCGAATCGAGCAGCCCCGGGAAACGACGGTCGAGGTCGCCGCGCCTGAGCGTGATCAGCCGGCTGGTGCCCGACATCTCGGTGCTGGTGATGCCGGCCTCGCGCAGCTTGGCGAGGTGGTAGCTGAGATTGGTCTTGGAGCCGAATTCGAGGAACTGGCCGCAGCTCATCGCCACGCCCTCGTTGCGGGCAAGGTAGCCGACGATGGCGAGGCGGGTCTGGTCGCCGAGCACGGCGAGCACGTTGGCGAGGCTGATCTGGTCTGCGGCGGGGTGGGGCAGGGACATGGGGCGAAGGTAGCGGCGGCGGTTTCCTGGTTCAAGGCGCATTGCGGCCTGCTGACACGAGGCTGGCAGGAGACCGACAGGCTGCAGATTGACATGACGGCGGATCAAGTTCAATAGTTCAATATATTTTGAACTAAGGACAGCGTCATGGACAAGCGCCTTATCTGGCTGGCGGTCGGGTCGTTCGCGATGAGCACCGTCGGCTTCGTGTTCTCGAGCCTGCTGCCGGCGATCGCCGGCGACGCCCATGTCTCCATACCGTTCGCGGGCTACCTCATCATGGCGTTCTCGCTCGCCTATGCCATCGGCGCGCCGGTGCTGTCGGCGCTGGCGGGCGAGGTGGACCGCCGCCGCATCCTGGCCGCGACGATGCTGGTCTTCGTCGCCGGCAACCTGGTGGCGGCGGCAAGTTCGTCGTTCGCCGGGCTGCTGGCCGCCCAGATCATGATGGGCATGTCGGCCGGCCTCTATGCCGCCACCGCCCAGGCCACCGCCGTTTCGCTGGCCGGGCCGGAGCATCGGGCGCGGGCGATCGCGGTGGTGGTGGGCGGCACGACATTCGCGGTGGCGCTCGGTGCGCCGGCCGGTTCGCTGATCGCCACCATGTGGGGCTGGCGCGGCACCTTCGTCTCCATCGCCTTCCTGGCGCTGGTGTGCGCGGTGATCCTGTGGGTGCGGCTGCCGCGGGGATCGCGCGGCATCAAGCTGACGCTCGGCGAGCGCTTCACCGCGATTGCCAGGCCAGGCATCCTGCCGTCGCTCTTGGTGACGCTGCTCTATCTCGCCGGCGGCTTCACCGTCATCTCCTACATCGCGCCGCTGGCACTCGAAGGAGCGGCGCTGCCGGCCATCGCGCTGCCGGGCATGCTTTTGGCCTTCGGCGCGGGTGCCGTGATCGGCAATCTGTCGAGCGGTTATCTCGCCGACCGGATCGGGGCGACGCGCATGGTGGTGCTGTCGCTGCTGATGTCGTCGGGCTTCTGCCTTGCGATCGCGCTGACGCTGAAGCTCCTGCCGCATCACATCGCCGGGCCGGTGCTGATCGGCCTGATGGTGCCGTGGGGCATCATCGGCTGGGCCTTCCCGCCGGCGCAGGCGAGCCGCATCGTCGGCTTCGCGCCCGAACTCGCGCATCTGACGTTGTCGCTGAACGCCTCGGCGCTCTATTTCGGCATCGCCTTCGGCACCGTCATCGGCGGACGGGTGCTGGAATTCGCCAGGCCTTCCGATCTCGGCCTGGTGGCGGCAGCATTCCCGCTGGTGGCGCTGGCGGTGCTGGCACTGACGCGGCGGTCGGCACGGGTGGCGGTGGCAGGCTGAAGTCGGCCGGAGGCCGACACACTGGCCTGGCGGGTAACAGGCAGGGCGACGACGACATGAGTGGCGGCGGCCGGGGCCGCCGCGCGGTCTGTCAGGCGAGCACGAATTCGTACAGCAGCTTGAGATTGAGGACTGCGATCAACACCGCGATCAGCATCGCCAGGGCGATGAGCCAGCGCGGGGCGACGAGCGCGCCCATCTTCTTCTTGCTGGCGGTGAACATGACCAGCGGGAAGACGGCGAAGGACAGCTGTAGGCTGAGCACGACCTGGGTAAGGATCAAGAGCTTGGCCGTGCCGGTGTCGCCGAACCAGATGGTGACGGCGGCGGCGGGGATGATGGCGATGCCGCGGGTGATGAGGCGGCGCAGCCATGGCGGCAGCTTGATGTGGAGGAAGCCCTCCATGACGATCTGCCCGGCAAGGGTGGCGGTCACCGTTGAATTGATGCCGCAGGCGAGCAGCGCGATGCCGAACAACGTGGGCGCGACCGCGATGCCGAGCAGCGGCGCGAGCAGCGAATGGGCCTCGCTGATCTCGATGACGTCGGTACGGCCGGAGGCGTAGAACGTCGCCGCGGCGAGGATCAGGATCGAGGCGTTGATAAGCAGGGCGAACATCAGCGCGACGGTCGAATCCCAGGTGGCGTAGCGCAGCGCCTGCCGCTTCTCCGGCAGCGTCTCGCCATAGGCGCGCGTCTGGACGATGCCGGAATGCAGGTAGAGATTGTGCGGCATGACGGTGGCGCCGAGGATGCCGAGCGCGAGGTAGAGCATCTCGGGGTTGGTGACGATCTCGGTCGTCGGCGCGAAGCCGACGATGACGGCGCCCCAGTCCGGGTCGGCCAGGGCGACCTGGATGGCGAAGGAGACCGCGATGACGCCGAGCAGCGTGATGATCAGCGCCTCGACCCAGCGGAAGCCGAGCTTCTGCAGGTAGAGGATGAGGAACACGTCGAGCGCGGTGATGACCACGCCGAGTTCGAGCGGGATGCCGAACAGCAGGTTGAGGCCGATGGCGGTGCCGATCACCTCGGCGATGTCGGTGGCGATGATGGCGATCTCGGCAAGCAGCCAGAGGAAATAGGCGACGGGACGCGGGAAGGCGTCGCGGCAGGCCTGGGCGAGGTCGCGGCCCGAGGCGATGGCGAGGCGCGCGCACAGCGACTGCAGCACGATGGCCATGATGTTGGAGACCAGCGCCACGAAGAGCAGGGTGTAGCCGAAGCGCGAGCCGCCGGCGATGGAGGTCGCCCAGTTGCCGGGGTCCATGTAGCCGACGGCGACGAGGTAGCCGGGGCCGATGAAGGCCACGGCCTTGCGCCAGTTGGGGCCGGTGCTGCGGACCGCGATGGAACGGTGGACGTCCGAGAGCGATCCTTCACCCCGGGCCGTGCGCCATCCGTTGATGTCCTCGGATGGCCGAACGAGAGAGTCCACCGTCTGTCTCCAATCGCAGTTGCTAATCATTTGCAACAATACCGGATGGCGGCGCTTTGGCAAGCCCCTGCGGCGGTATGCCCGTCGGGAGTTGTCCGGCAGGTGCCGCAATACATCAGCGATCCGTAAAATAGTTGATGCAAACAATCAGGAATTGGGCTATCGGCTCGCGCGTTCATTTGGCTGCGACAGAGGCGGCGGGCGAGACAGAATGGCATTCCTGCAGGAGCTTGCGGCCCATGGCGGCCGGCCGGCGTTGATGTTCCCCGGCCGCCCGGCGATCACCTATGCCGAGCTGGCAAGGCGCGTGGCGGAGACGGCCGCCGGGTTCGGCGAGGGCCGCAAGCTGGTGGCGGTCGAAGCCGCCAATTCCGAACATGCCATCATCGCCTATCTGGCAGCGCGTGCCGGCAGCCATGCGGTGGCGCTGCTTGCGCCCAACGACGCCGAGGCGTTCGCGGCCTTCGAGGAGGATTTCCGCCCCGAGGTGAGCGTGCGGTCGGTCGACGGGCGCTGGCGCCGGATCGAGCATGGCGGGACCGGCGAGGCGATGCATGCGGAGCTCGCGCTGCTGTTGGCAACCTCGGGCAGCACCGGCAGGAAGCGCTTCGTCAGGCTGTCGCGGAGCAACGTCGAGAGCAACGCCGAGGCGATCGCCTCCTACCTGGAACTCACCTCGGATGACCGCGCGGCGCTGATCCTGCCGTTCCACTATTCCTACGGCCTGTCGGTGCTGAATTCGCATCTGGCGGTGGGGGCGGGGGTGTTCGTCGCGGCCAAGGGCGTCGCCGACCGCGGCTTCGCCGACGAGCTGCGGTGCGCCGACGTCACCAACATCAGCGGCGTGCCCTATTCCTACGAGCTGATGCAGAAGACCGGCCTGCGGGTCGAGGAGCTGCGGTCGCTGCGGTTCATGACGGTTGCCGGCGGGCGGATTTCGGCCGAACTCGCCGAGACGTTCCGGCGCCGGCTCGATGCCTCCGGACGGCGGCTGTTCCTGATGTACGGGCAGACGGAGGCCACCGCGCGCATCGCCTATGTGCCGCCCGAGGCGCTGGCGGAGAATCCCGACAGCATCGGCGTAGCCATACCCGGCGGCGAACTGGCGCTGGCCGCCGCGGACGGGACGCACATCGAGGGCTGCGGCGAGGCGGGCGAACTGGTCTATCGCGGTCCCAACGTGATGATGGGCTATGCGCAGGGCTGCGCCGACCTGGCGCAGGGCGCCGAGGTCGGCGAGCTGCGTACCGGCGACCTCGCCGAACGCTGCGAAAACGGCTTCTTCCGCATCGTCGGGCGGCTCAAGCGGATGTCGAAGATCGCCGGGCTGAGGATCAGCCACGAGGCGGTCGAGCACGCGCTGAGGATGCGCGGCATGGAGGCCGCCGTCGCCGGCGACGACCGCCGGCTGGTTGCCGCCTTCTCGTCGGGCGAGGCGCCCGAGGCGGTGCGCAAGCTGATGATTGAGGCGAGCGGGCTGACCCCGCTGCATGTCGAGGCGGTGGCGGTCAAAGACCTGCCGCGGCTGCCGTCGGGCAAGGTCGACTATCCGGCGATCGCGCGGCTTGGCGGGCAGGCGCAGAAGGCAGACGCCGGCGTGCTCGACGCCTTCGCCCGCGCATTCTATCCGCGCCGGGTGACGCCGGTGGACAGTTTCGAGGTGCTGGGTGGGGATTCGCTGCTCTATGTGCAGCTGTCGCTGACGCTGGAGCGCAAGCTGGGGTGCATTCCGGAAGGCTGGGAGAAGATGCCGGTCGGGCAGCTCGCCCGGATGGGGCGCCAGACCAGCCGCTGGCAGGTGGTGGACGCCGAACTGCTGATGCGGGCGGCGGCGATCCTGCTGATCGTCCTGCACCATGCAACGCTGTGGCCGATCCCGGGAGGGGCGGCGGCACTGGTGATGCTGGTGGGCTACGGGCTCGCGCGCTTCCATGGCGCGGCCCTGATGCGCGGCGAGACCTCGCGCCTGCTCAAGGCGCTGGCGGGCAACCTCGCCGTATATGCCCCAATCGTCGCCGGCTTCTCCGTCGCGCGCGGCGAGGTGCTGTGGCCGTCGGTCTTCCTCGTCGGCAATCTCGGCATCTTCGATCCCAAGCACATGCTGCCCTACCTCTACTGGTTCGTGGAAGCCTATGCGCAGATCATGCTGATCGTGGCCGGGCTGTTCTCGCTGGAGGCGGTGCGCCGGCATGCTGCGCGAAACCCGTTTGCGGCGGGATTTGCCATGCTTGCCGTCACCATGGCGCTCAAGTTCATCGTGCCGGTGCTCTGGCCGGTGGGCGGGGTGCAGATATTCACCGTGACCGACGTGCTCTACCTCGCCGCGTTCGGCTGGTGCGCGTTCTTTGCGCGGACGCCCCAACAGCGGCTCGCCGTTTTCGCGACGGCGGTGATCGCCTTCCCGGTCATGGCCTATTGGGGCGGCAACTGGACCGGCTCCTGGGTCAAGTTCATGCTGCAGCTCGTCGGCATAACGGTGCTGCTCTACCTGCCGCGCGTCAGCGTGCCGAAACAGGTCGCCATGCTGGCGCTGCCGGTTGCCGCCGCCGGATACCACATCTACCTGTTCCACCGCCTGCTGCCGGAGATGTTCCTGCCACAGCCCAACCCGCTGGCATTCGATCCGCTCGTCGCGAGCACTGCTGTGGCGATCGGCCTCGTCTCGGGGCTCGCCGCATTCCACGCGCAGAAGGCCATCGCCGCCTGGCTCGCCACGCGTCGCAGCCGCGCCGCCAGCCCGGCCCCGGATGTCCAGGCAGCACCCGCAGAATAGCTCGCATCCGGCCGCCACGGTTCCCCGGGCGTTCCGTGGGGAGTAGACTCGGCCGCGCGCTTTGCTCGGCCGGTGGCACAACCAAAAACCTTGTGACCGCCACGGCGGTTGGGCTAATTGTCACATGGAAGCGGAGCGGCGTCGCCGGCCGCATGCGACGAAGATCGAGGATAGCCATATGCGCTGGAGAGGCCGCCGTCAGAGTGACAACGTCCAGGACGATCGCGGCGAGGGCGGCGGCGGCATGGGGCTGCCCGGCGGCTTCGGACGCGGCGGGCGCCTGCCGGTGGGGCCGAGGGTCGGCGGCGGCGGCTTGTCAGGCATCATCATCCTGGTCGTGCTGTTCTTCGCCCTGCGCGCCTGCGGCATCGACCCCATGCAGGTGCTGACCGACGGCGGCTCGGGATCGGGCGGCGGACAGGTCACCCAAAGCGGGGCGCCGGCGAACGACGAGATGACCCAGTTCGTCTCCACCGTGCTGGCCGAGACCGAGGACACCTGGAACGGCATCTTCCAGGCCGAGGGCCTGAAATACGAGGAGCCGAAGCTGGTGCTGTTCTCGGGCCAGGTGCGTTCGGCCTGCGGCTTCGCCTCGGCGGCATCGGGGCCGTTCTATTGCCCCGGCGACCGCAAGGTCTATCTCGATACCAGTTTCTTCGACCAGCTGGCGCGGCAGTTCGGCGCGGCGGGCGACTTCGCCCAGGCCTATGTGATTGCCCACGAGGTCGGCCACCACGTGCAGAACCTGACCGGCATCCTGCCCAAGTTCAACCAGATGCGGCAGCAGATGAGCGAGGCCGATGCCAACCAGATGTCGATGCGGGTGGAACTGCAGGCCGACTGCTTCGCCGGCGTCTGGGGCTACTACACCGACCAGAAGGGCATCCTCGAGAGCGGCGACGTCGAGGAGGCGCTGAACGCGGCGCAGCAGATCGGCGACGACACGCTGCAGAAGCGCATGCAGGGCTACGTCGTGCCCGAGAGCTTCAACCACGGCACCTCGGAGCAGCGGCAGCGTTGGTTCGCCGCCGGGTTCAAGAGCGGCAAGCTGTCTTCCTGCGACACCTTCAACAATCCGATCTGAGCGGGCGGTGCCCGGATTGTCGTGAAGTTCCGACGCCCCGGCCAACCGGGGCGTCATTCGCTTGGAGGAGAGGGTAGGGATGGCGCGGCGTATCGAACTCGTGGCCGGGGACCTGCAGCTGTCGCGGCTGGTGTTCGGGGCCTGGCGGCTCTTGAGCGGAGATAGGCCGGAGCCGGAAGCGGTGGCCAGGCTGATCGGCAGCGCAGTCGACCTCGGGCTGACCAGCTTCGACCATGCCGACATCTACGGCGACTATGGGGTCGAGCAGGCCTTCGGCGCCGGCCTTGCCCGCTGGGGCGGCAGGCGCGAGGCGATCGAACTCGTCAGCAAATGCGGCATCATGTCGAAGTCGGCCAGCCGGCCGGCCAACCGGCTTAAGCACTACGACACCAGTGCCGCGCACATCACAGCCTCGGCCGAGCGGTCGCTGAAGAATCTCGGCACCGACTATCTCGACCTTTTCCTGATCCATCGGCCGGATCCGCTGATGGACGCGGACGAGACGGCGCCGGCGCTGGAGAAGCTGGTCACTGATGGCAAGGTGCGTGCCATTGGCGTGTCCAACTTCACGCCGGCGCAGTTCGACCTTCTGGCTTCGCGCCTTTCCATTCCGCTCGTCACCAACCAGATCGAACATTCGGTGCTGGAGACCTCGGCGCTGACCGACGGCCGCCTCGACCATGCGCAGCGGCTGCGCTATGCGCCGATGATCTGGTCGCCGCTGGGCGGTGGAACGCTGTTTGCCGGCGACGGCGCGCGTGAGCACCGCGTGCGGGCAGCGCTCACGCAGGTGGCGACGGAAACCGGCGTCAACGACATTTCGACGGTTGCGATCGCCTGGCTGCTGTGCCACCCGGCGCGTCTGGTGCCGGTGCTAGGGACGATGAAGGTCGAGCGGCTGGCGACCTTGGCGCGCGCCCTCGACGTCGAACTCGACCGCCGGCAATGGTTCTCGATCCTCGAGGCGAGCGAGGGCAGTCCGGTCCCGTAGCGTCCGACCCAAGGCGACCTGGCCATCAAATCTTTTGATATGTTCCCGTATTGTTCTGGATCATCCGTTCATCTATAAGCAACCTCCCGCTCGCCCCCGGCGGCCCGCAATGCAAGCGAGGTCAACATGGTTGACGAAAGAACCGCGAAACGGGGCCTGGCGCTCGTCTTCACGACGCTGCTGCTCGACGTCATCGGCTTCGGCATCATCATGCCGGTGCTGCCGGCCTATCTGCAGGAACTGACCGGCGTCGGCATCTCCGACGCGGCGATCGAGGGCGGCTGGCTGTTCTTCGTCTATGCGGCGATGCAGTTCCTGTTCGCGCCGCTGATCGGCAATCTCAGCGACCGCTTCGGCCGCCGGCCGGTGCTGCTCGCCTCGGTGCTGACATTCGCCATCGACAACCTGATCTGCGCCATCGCCTGGTCCTATCCGATGCTGTTCATCGGCCGCGTGCTCGCCGGCATCAGCGGCGCCAGCTATTCGACTGCCTCGGCCTTCATCGCCGACGTGTCGACGGACGAGAACCGGGCCAAGAACTTCGGCCTGCTCGGCATCGCCTTCGGCATGGGCTTCGTGATCGGCCCGGTGCTCGGCGGCGTCCTCGGTGAGTTCGGCCCGCGCGTGCCGTTCTTCTTCGCCGCCGGCCTCGCCTTCCTCAACTTCGTGGTCGGCTATTTCCTCCTGCCCGAAACGCTGACCCAGGAGCACCACCGCCGATTCGAGTGGAAGCGGGCCAATCCGCTGGGCGCGCTCAAGCAGATGCGCAACTACCACGGCATCGGCTGGATCGGGCTGGTGTTCTTCCTGATGACGCTCGGCCACATGATGTATCCGGCGGTGTGGTCGTTCGTCGGCAGCTACCGCTACGGCTGGAGCGAGCAGCAGATCGGCTTCTCGCTGGGCGTGTTCGGCATCGGTGGCGCGCTGGTGATGGCGCTGGTGCTGCCGCGCATCATCCCGAGGCTGGGCGAGTGGCGGACCGCCGTCGTCGGCCTCACCTTCACCACCATCGCCGCCTTCGGCTATGCCGCGGCGTGGGAGGGCTGGATGATCTATGCTGTGATCGTGGCGACCTGCCTCGAGGCGCTGGCCGACCCGCCGCTGCGCAGCCTTGCCGCCGCCAAGGTTCCACCTTCGGCCCAGGGCGAGTTGCAGGGCGCGATGACCAGCCTGTTCTCGATCACCAGCATCATCACGCCGCTGCTCTACACCTTCATCTTCGCCTGGTTCACCGGCCCGGACGCACCGGTGCATTTCGCCGGCGCGCCCTATCTGCTCGGCGGCATCTTCATCGCCATGGCGCTGGCGGTGTTCGTACTGAGGGTGGAGCGGCCGACCGTCGCTGCCGGGAGCGCCGCGACCAACCCGGCGGAGTAGGGGCGCGTTTCCGAAGATTCCGTGCATCGACTTTTTATTCAACCAATCGGTTGACAACCGCTCTGGCATTGCTTATTCAACCAGCAAGTTAAAAACTTGGAGGTTGAATATATGGCGACGGATCCCCTGTCCCTCACTTTCGCAGCCCTGGCCGATCCGACACGGCGCGCCATCCTGGCGCGTCTCGCGCAGGGGCAGACCAGCGTCGGCGAGCTCGCGGCACCGCATCAGATGAGCCTGGCGGCCGTGTCGAAGCACATCAAGGTGCTCGAAACCGCCGGCCTGATCGCGCGCGAGAAGGACGCCCAGTACCGCTACTGCAAGCTCCAGGCCGGTCCGCTCAAGGACCTCGACGGCTGGATCGACGCCTATCGCGGGCTGTGGCGCGACAATCTCGACCAGCTCGACGCCTACCTCGCCGACATGCAGCGCGGCGACGATACCAACAAGCAGTGACACCTCAGAGAAGCAAAAGGATAACGATATGAACAAGATGCTCGTCGAGGCGCCCGAGGGTGAGCCGATCGTCCGCATGACCCGAACCTTCGACGCGCCGCGCGCGCTGGTGTGGCGGGCCTGGACACGGCCCGAGCACGTGGCCCGCTGGTGGGGCTCGCGTGCCATGGGCACGACCAGGGTGATCAAGCTCGACCTCCGACCCGGCGGCGAGTGGCGCTTCGAACACACGATGCATGACGGCGCGGTCTTCAACTTCTTTGGCAGGTACATCGAGGTCGATGAGCCGGAGAAGCTGGTCAACACCTTTGCGCTCGAAGGCATGTTCGAGGACAAGCCCGTCGTCGAGACCCATCGCTTCGAGGAGATCGACGGCAAGACCCGCTACACCGGCATATCCCGCTTCGACAGCATCGAGGACCGCGACGGCATGGTCGCCTCGGGCATGGAAGCCGGCGCCCAGGAAAGCATGAACCAGCTCGAAGAGCTGCTCGGTGAACTCGTCTCCGCCTGATCTCCTGCCGGCCTTCGGGCCGGCACTCCCGACATAGCCAACCACGACCAACCGGCCGCCAGCGCATCGGCGCGAAAATCGAAGGCGATTTTCGGAAAGCAATGCACAGATACAAGAAACTGCAAAAGGCCCCGCATTGCGGGGCCTTCTTCGTTGTCCGACGAGGTCAGCGCGTGGCAGCTCTCAGCGCTCGGCGAGCGCCGGTTCGCCTTGCCGTTCGCGGATCAGGTTGGCGAAGCGGCGGAAGAGATAGTGCGAGTCCTGCGGGCCGGGCGAGGCTTCGGGATGGTGCTGGACCGAGAACACCGGCCGGCCGGTGAGCGCGATGCCGCAGTTGGAGCCGTCGAACAGCGAGACGTGGGTCTCCTCGACGCCGTCGGGCAGCGAGTCGGCGTCGACCGCGAAGCCGTGGTTCATCGACACGATCTCGACCTTGCCGGTAGTGTGATCCTTGACCGGATGGTTGGCGCCGTGGTGGCCCTGGTGCATCTTCGCCGTCTTGCCGCCGAGGGCCAGCGCCAGCATCTGGTGGCCAAGGCAGATGCCGAAGACAGGCAGGTCGGTCTTGAGCAGGTCCTGGATCACCGGCACGGCATATTCGCCAGTCGCGGCGGGATCGCCGGGGCCGTTGGAGAGGAAGATGCCATCCGGCTTCATCGCCAGGATGTCGTCGGCGCTGGTCTTGGCCGGAACCACCGTCACCTTGGCGCCGAGGCCGGCGAGCAGGCGCAGGATGTTGCGCTTGACGCCGAAGTCGACGGCGACGACGTGCATGGTGGCTTCGTTGCGCTCGCCGAAACCTTCGTTCCAGACCCAGGGCGTCTCGGTCCAGGACGAGGACTGGCCGGAGGTGACTTCCTTGGCGAGGTCGAGGCCGACGAGGCCCGACCAGGCGCGGGCCTGGGCCTTGAGGTTGTCGATGTCGAACTTGCCGTCCGGCGCGTGCGCGATCACGCCGTTCGGCATGCCCTTTTCGCGGATCAGCGCGGTAAGCGCGCGGGTGTCGACGCCCGACATCGCGACGATGCCACGGCGCTTCAGCCACTGGTCGAGGTGGCCGGCGGCGCGGTAGTTCGAGGGGTTGGTGACGTCGGCCTTGAAGACGGCGCCGACCGCACCGGCGCGGGCGGCCGGGTTGAGGTCCTCGATGTCCTCGTCATTGGTGCCGATGTTGCCGATATGCGGGAAGGTGAAGGTGACGATCTGGCCGGCGTAGGAAGGATCGGTCAGGATCTCCTGGTAGCCGGTGAGGGCAGTGTTGAAGCACACTTCGGCGACAGCACTGCCCGTGGCGCCCAGGCCTCGGCCCGCAATCACCGTGCCGTCGGCGAGCACCAGGACGGCGGTCGGCGTTTCGGTTGCCCAAGGGGCGGTCTCTGAGGCCATAGGGTGCTCCTGCGTAACGGCGCCGCGGCATGTAAAATGGCTCGGCAAGGGCCATTTCGCGCAGCGAAAAACACGGCGACCGCCAGCCGGCGAGTCCCGTGCACAAACCAAACAAGTCCTTGCAAGGCGCGGACAATAGGCGAAGGCCGCTTTTGGGTCAATGACCGCGGCGGAATTCGTGATGAATAATTTTCTCTATAAAAAACAGCAAGTTGGCGGTTGTCATTGGGTTTGCCGGTGTGGCAGATCGGCGCTATTGTCTGCGACACCATCCAGGAGTGACTGCCATGCGCGAGATGCTCGCCCAGGCGCTGAAGACCGCAATGAAGGCCGGCGACAAGCGCCGGACGTCGACGCTAAGACTGATCCAGGCTGCGATCCACGACCGCGACATCGTCCAGCGCGGCGCCGGCAAGGAGCCGGTCTCGGACGAGGAAATCCTCCAGGTCCTGACCAAGATGGTCAAGCAGCGGCAGGAATCGGCCAAGGCCTTCGAAGATGGCAACAGGCTGGAACTGGCCGCGCAGGAGCGCGAGGAAAGCGTCATCATCTCCGAATTCCTGCCCAAGCAGATGGGTGAGGACGAGGTGCGCGAGGCGGCCAGGAAGGCGATCGCCGAGGTCGGCGCCGAGGGCCTGCGCGACATGGGCCGCGCCATGAACGCGCTCAAGGAGCGCTACCCGGGCCAGATGGATTTCGGCAAGGCCAGCGGCATCGTCAAGGAACTGCTGCAGTAGCAGCGACGGCTTCCGTAATTGCAAGCCTGACGCCCCGCCTGCCATGCAGCGCGGGGCGTTTCCTTTTGGGGCGCTGCTTGCCTTCTCTCCCTGAAGGACAAGGTGGGTCGGCGCGCAGCGCCGAGACGGATGAGGGGTGTTGGAAGCAATGAGGGGGCAGTGAATGGGTTCAGCCGGGACCCGGAGGCGCTGCACTCCGTCCGGCGCCCCTCATCCGCCCCTTCGGGGCACCTTCTCCCACAGTGGAGAAGCGATGCCTCGCAGCTCAGCTCGCCTTCAGCCGCGAGCCGCGCAGCAGGCCCTGCTCCTCCAGCACCGGATAGGCCATGGAGGCGAGCAGCGAGTTGATCTGCTTGAGGTCGCGGATGGTGTCGAGGTGGATGGAGCTGGTCTCGACGCTCTTGGCCGTTCCCTCGCGCAGCCTGACGAAGTGGCTCTGGCTCGACTTCTTTTCGAGATCGCGCAGGCGGTCCTTTTCCTGGACGATCTGACGGGCGGTGTCGGGATCGCGCGACACCAGCACGTTGAAGGCAAGCCGCGCATTGGCGAGCACGGCGGCATGGAAGGCGCAGAGCTCGCGCCAGCCCTCGTCGGTGAAGTCGAGGCCGCGCTCGAGCTTCTTGCGGACATGGACAAGCATGTTGCGGACGATGATGTCGCCGACCTGCTCGAGCTTGACGCAGGCGCCGATGAGTTCCTGGCAGCGCAGCGCCTCGGCCTCCGTCATCGGCCGGATGGTGGCCTTGGCGAGGTAGAGCTTGATCGCCGCGTGCTTGCGGTCGACGCGGTCGTCGAGCGAGGCCAGCGCCCTGATCCTGTCCTCGTCGGCGTCCTGGTAGAGCTCGATGATGCGCTGGAGCATGATCTCGACGGTCTCGCAGACGCGCACCACCTCGCGCGTGGCATTGCCCAGCGCCTGCGAGGGGATGTCGAGGGCGCTTTCGTTGAGCGCGCTGAGTTCGGCGATCGCCATCTCTTCGGCGGCGTCGGGCTTGGTGCCCATCGCGACGATTTTCTCGGCAAGGCCGTGGACGAAACCGGCGAGCGGGATGCCGAGCATGGCGAGCGTCAGGTTGAAGGCGATGTGGCCGTTGATCAGCTGTGCCGCGGGCGTGCTGCCGAGAAGATCGAGCGGCGGAGCGAAAAGCGTGAGCGCGACCAGCGCGATGATCGCCCCCGTGCCGCGCATGATGAGGTTGCCGAGCGGCACGGTGCGCGCCTTGGGGGTGGCGGCGCGCGACAGCATGGCGGCGATGATGCCGCCGCCGAGATTGGCGCCCAGCACCAGCACCAGCCCGAGCGGCACCGGCACCAGCCCGCGGGCGGCAAGGGCGGTCACCAGCAGGATCGCCGCGACGCTGGAATGGAACAGCCATGTCATCACCGCAGCGAGCAGGAAGGCGGTGAAGGGATCGCCCGACAGGTAGTTGATGATGACCGGCAGGAGCGCGCTTTGCCTAAGCGGTTCAGAGGCTTCGCCGATCAGGCGCAAGGAGAGAATCAACAGGCCTACGCCGATCAGGATGCGCCCGAGCTGCAAGAGATTGCGACGCTCGGTGGACATGAACAGCGCCGTGCCGACGACCAGGCAGAGCGGCACGAGCAGGCTGAGATTGAAGCTGAGCAGCTTGACCACCAGCGACGAGCCGACATCGGCGCCGAGGACCGCAAGCAGGCCGGCGGTGCCGCCGACGATGCCGGAACCGGCGAAGGAGCCGACGATGAGGGCGACAGCGGTGGCACTCTGCAGCGAGATGGCGAGGGCCGCGCCGGCGGCAATGGCGAGCAACGGGTTGCGCAGGATCGAGCGCAGCCGGTGGCGGAGCACGTCGCCATAGGCGCGCTCGACGCCGGTACGCACCATGCGGGTGGCGAACAGAAGCAGCGCGACGGCGCCGGCGAGATGCAGCAGGACCAGCGAGCCGCTCATGGGGCACACCTCGCTGCAGGCGAGCTGCCGCGCAAAAGGGTTCGGGCACTGTGGCGAATCACTGTCATATCCATGGTGATTAGATTAGCCGGATAATATTTCACGTCCATATTGCACGCGTGTGCAATTGCTGCAAGAGCTGTATTCCAGATGTAAAGACGCGTGACATAGCTTGCGGTTCCGTCGCGGCCCGCGGCTGACGCAATCAGGACGGTGATCCCCCTTGCCTGTGAAAACCGGGCATGGGCGCGAATAGGGGTCGCTGGCGCGCATGGCCTTGCTTATATGAGGGTGAACCAAGCAGGGCCCGATGCGCTTTTCCGACGGATTCTTGAGCGAGATACGCGACCGCGTGCCGATTTCGGCCGTGATCGGCCAGCGCGTGACCTGGGACCGCAAGAAGACCAATGCCTCGCGCGGCGACTACTGGGCGTGCTGCCCGTTCCACGGCGAAAAATCGCCGTCCTTCCACTGCGAGGACCGCAAGGGCCGCTACCATTGCTTCGGCTGCGGGGTCACCGGCGACCATTTCCGCTTCCTCTCCGAACTCGACGGGCTGAGCTTCCCCGAGGCGGTGGAGCGCATCGCCGAGATGGCAGGGGTGCCGATGCCGGCGCGCGACGCGCAGGAGGAGCGGCGCGACCGGGAGCGCGCCAGCCTGACCGACGTGATGGAACTGGCGACGAAGTTCTTCGAGGACCGGCTGCAGAGCGCCGACGGCGCCAAGGCCCGCGCGTATCTGCGCGACCGCGGGCTGACGCCTGTGACGCAGCAATCGTTCCGGCTCGGCTATGCACCCGACAGCCGCAACGCGCTGAAGGAGTTCCTTGCCGCGAAAGGCATCGAAAAAGTGCAGATGGAGGCCTGCGGGCTGACGGTGTTCGAGGACGTACCGGTGTCCTACGACCGCTTCCGCGACCGCATCATGTTCCCGATCCCGGATTCGCGCGGGCGCATCATCGCCTTTGGCGGCCGCGCCATGTCGGCGGAGGTCTCGGCCAAGTATCTGAACTCGCCGGAGACCGAACTCTTCCACAAGGGCAACGTGCTCTACAACTTCGCCCGCGCCCGCAAGGCGCTGCAGAAGGGCGGGGCGGTGATAGCGGTCGAAGGCTACATGGACGTGATCGCGCTCGCGCAGGCCGGCTTCGACAACGCGGTGGCGCCGCTCGGCACGGCGCTGACCGAAAACCAGCTGGAACTCTTGTGGCGCATGTCGGGCGAGCCGGTGCTCTGCTTCGACGGCGACAAGGCCGGCCTCAAGGCTGCCTATCGCGCCGCCGACATGGTGCTGCCCCTGGTGGCGCCGGGCCACACGGCGCGCTTCGCGCTGCTGCCCGAGGGCAAGGACCCTGACGACCTGGTCAAGGCCGAGGGGCCGGAGGCGTTCCGCGCCGTGCTCGCGGCGGCGCGGCCGCTCGCCGACCTCATCTGGATGCGCGAGACGCAGGGCGGCGTGTTCGACACGCCGGAGCGCCGCGCCGAGCTCGAAAAGACGCTGCGCGAGCTTACAAGCCGCATCAAGGACGAGAGCGTCCGCTTCCACTACAGCCAGGAAATGCGCGACCGCGTCCAGAGCTTCTTCGGCAGCCAGCGCGGCCGCCAGCAGGGGCAGGGCGAGCGCGGCAAGGGTTCGTTCGGCAAGGGCGGTGGCGGCCAGTGGGGCAAGGGCGGTGGCGGCCAGGCGGCCGGCAGGCTCGCCGTATCCGAAAGCCTGGCGCGCTCGGCCATGGTCAAGCGGGCCGGGGCGACCATGCCGCTGCGCGAGACCTGCCTGGTGGTGGCGCTTGCCAACCACCCGATGCTGATCGACGAGAACTTCGACCACGTCGAACGGCTCGACCTCAGCAATGCCGAGCTCAGGCAGCTCCATTCGGTGCTCATCGACGCGATGGCCCATCACGAGGCCGACAACCGCGACGAGGTCGTGGGCGCCATCGGACGTGCCGGCTGCACCGAGATCTGGGAGCGGGCGGTGGCGCTGGTGCGCAAGGCGCGCCAGTGGACGGCGCTCGAGGATGCCGCGATCGAGGACGCGCGCGACGCCTTCGCGCAGGCGTTGCACTTGCACCGCAGCGCCCGCACCTTACATAAGGAGCTGAAACAGGCCGAAGCCGCCCTGGCCACTGATCCCACTGACGAGAACTATCGGCATCTGGTGGAGATCCAGGCGCAGTTTCGCGACGTGCAGGCAACCGAGGCGCTTATCGAAGGCTTCGGCGTGTCGTCCGGCCGAACCGGGCGGAACTGAGGCGGGAACCTGTCCAGACCGCAAATGATTCGCCTTTTTGAGGCGAATCATGCGAGAGGCGCTTGACCTTCCGCCGGAATGACGGAATCAGGTCGATTCGAAAAGTTAACCGGCAGCCAGGCTGCCGATCGTGTCGATGGCCTGAAAATGCGGATTGGGCGCTTGTCACTGGACAGGAAGAGACTCCGCCACAGATATCAGGGTTAATCTGGACTTAACACAGGTGCAGCTACTGGCAGTTCAGGCGCAGGTTGGATGAGCGCATCTGATTTGCACTGTCCGAGGGTTTAAGCGGCTGACGGGCCGCCTGGAGAAAGCGAAGAATGGCGACAAAAGAAAAGGAAGAGGTCGAAACCGAACGCGAGGGCGCAACCGACGGCCCTCTGCTCGACCTTTCCGATGACGCTGTCAAGAAGATGATCAAGCTCGCGAAGAAGCGCGGCTATGTCACCATGGACGAGCTCAACGCGGTACTACCGTCGGAGGAAGTGACCTCCGAACAGATCGAAGACACCATGGCGATGCTCTCGGACATGGGCATCAACGTGGTCGAGGACGACGAGCAGGGCGAAGAGGCCGAGGCCGAAGGCGATTCGGAAGAAGACGCCAACGAACTCGCCGAACAGACCGGCACGGCGGTCGCCACCACCACGACCAAGAAAGAGCCCACCGATCGTACCGACGACCCGGTGCGCATGTATCTGCGCGAGATGGGTTCGGTCGAGCTTCTGTCGCGCGAGGGCGAAATCGCCATCGCCAAGCGCATCGAGGCCGGCCGCGAGACCATGATCGCCGGCCTGTGCGAGAGCCCGCTGACCTTCCAGGCCATCATCATCTGGCGCGACGAGCTCAACGAAGCCAAGATCCTGCTGCGCGAGATCATCGATCTCGAGGCGACCTATGCCGGCCCTGAAGGCAAGCAGGCGCCCGTGGTCGAGCGCGTCGAGGAAGACGCCAAGCCGAAGGTCGACGAGAAGCCGCGCCGCCGCGGCGGCGACGAGGAAGACGACATCACCAATGTCGGCGGCGACAATCGCGGCGAGGAAGAGGAAGAGGACGAGGACGAGGCCAGCCTGTCGCTGGCGGCCATGGAAGCAGAGCTCCGGCCGCAGGTGATGGAGACGCTCGACGTCATCGCCGACACCTACAAGAAGCTCAGGAAACTCCAGGACCAGCAGGTCGAGAACCGTCTCGCCGCTGCCGGCACGCTGTCGCCGAGCCAGGACCGCCGCCTCAAGGAGCTGAAGGACCAACTCATCAAGGCGGTGAAGTCGCTGTCGCTCAACCAGGCCCGCATCGAGGCGCTGGTCGAGCAGCTCTACGACATCAACAAGCGCCTGGTGCAGAACGAGGGCAAGCTTCTGCGCCTCGCCGAAAGCTATGGCGTGCGCCGCGAGGAGTTCCTGCGCGAATACCAGGGTTCGGAACTCGACCCGAACTGGATCCGCTCGATCTCGAACCTGTCCAGCCGCGGCTGGAAGGAGTTCACCAAGAACGAGAAGGACGCGATCCGCGACCTGCGTGCCGAGATCCAGAACCTCGCCACCGAAACGGCGATCTCGATCCTGGAATTCCGCAAGATCGTCAACCAGGTGCAGAAGGGCGAGCGCGAGGCAGCGATCGCCAAGAAGGAAATGGTCGAGGCCAACCTGCGCCTCGTCATCTCCATCGCCAAGAAGTACACCAACCGCGGCCTGCAGTTCCTCGACCTCATCCAGGAAGGCAACATCGGCCTGATGAAGGCGGTCGACAAGTTCGAGTACCGCCGCGGCTACAAGTTCTCGACCTATGCCACATGGTGGATCAGGCAGGCGATCACCCGTTCGATCGCCGACCAGGCGCGCACCATCCGCATTCCGGTGCACATGATCGAAACGATCAACAAGATCGTCCGGACCTCGCGCCAGATGCTGCACGAGATCGGCCGCGAGCCGACGCCGGAAGAACTGGCCGAAAAGCTCGCCATGCCGCTCGAGAAGGTGCGCAAGGTGCTGAAGATCGCCAAGGAGCCGATCAGCCTCGAAACCCCAGTGGGCGACGAGGAGGATTCGCACCTCGGCGATTTCATCGAAGACAAGATGGCGATCCTGCCGATCGACGCGGCGATCCAGGCGAACCTGCGCGAGACCACCACGCGCGTGCTCGCCTCGCTGACCCCGCGCGAGGAGCGCGTTCTGCGCATGCGCTTCGGCATCGGCATGAACACCGACCACACGCTCGAAGAAGTGGGCCAGCAGTTCTCGGTCACCCGCGAGCGCATCCGCCAGATCGAGGCCAAGGCGCTGCGCAAGCTCAAGCATCCGAGCCGCAGCCGCAAGCTGCGCAGCTTCCTCGACAGCTGAGGTCGATTGCAAAAGAAGTGGCCGTCTCCGGGACGGCCATTTTTTTTGAATTTTCAAGCAAGCCTGGTCAGACCTCCTCGATGCCCCCGATCTACTACGACCTCAGCGAGCTGTATCTGCTGACCCGCGGCAGGCTCAAATTCTACGGAATCGCCAGGGTAGTGGCGGAGATCGCCTACGAGCTTCATCGCCTGAACCGGGGCATAGTCTTCGTCATCTATGACGAAACCCAACGCGGCTTCTTCGAGATCGAGCCCAATTTCGGCAAGGCTTCGCACAACGGCCTGGTCGATCTCGAACTCCCGCAGCGGTCGCTTCCGTTCCGGCTGCACGGCCCGAAGGAAGGCAGGAGCCTGGCCAACAGGGTTCTTGCTGCCGTCGTCAGCAATTGCGTCAGGGTCGTCAACCGCTACAAGCTGCGGAGGCTGGCGTCGCGCTTCAAGCCGATCGAGCTGCGCGGCGGGATCCTGATCTCGGCCGGACGGCCGAAACTCCTGGTCGACATCATTGACTGCCTGCTGTCGAGCGGGTCCGACACGCGCTTTCACGTGCTGCTGCACGATTGCATTCCGCTGCACGACTTCCATCCCAACCCGAATTCGTTCCAGACGAAATTCCATGCCGACAACAACAAGGTCATCAGGCACGCCAGCCATGTGATGGCAAATTCGAAATTCACCGCCGCCGACCTCGTCGCCAAGGTCGAAGAGGGCCTGCTGCCGTCGCTGCCGCGCCTGTCGGTCGTGCCGCTGGCGCATGAATGCCGACCGGACGGCGAGGCCCCCACCATCACGCTGCCCGGCCGCCCTTATGTGCTCGGCGTCGGCATCACGCTCGGGCGCAAGAACCTCGACGTCGTGCTTGCGGCGCAAAGAATGCTGATGGAGCAGGGCAAGAAGCCGCCATTGCTGGTCATCGCCGGAGCCACCCGGCGGCGAACCGTGGTCGACCTCAAGAAGGGGCTGAACTCGGCACTGGCCCCGCACGTGCTGTTGATCGACAACCCGTCCCAGGCGGATCTCATCGAACTCTACCGGAACGCCCTGGCGACGATGATGCCGAGCCGGCTCGAGGGCTGGGGACTGCCGCTGGGGGAATCCTTGTGGCTGGGCACGCCGGTGCTCGCTGCGCCCTCATCCAGCCTGCCGGAGGTCGGCCGCGACCTGGCGGTCTATTTCGACCCGGACTCGCCCGCGGAACTGGCCGGGCTGCTCGAACGGCTCGGTGGCGACCAGAACTATCGTCGGGAGCTGCAAAAGCGGATCGCCGAGGCCAGGCCCGGCCTGCGCAGCTGGCGGCACGTGGCAGAGGACATGCTGGCGAGCCTCAAGAACTCGGACGACCAGGCGATGGCGGCGGGATGACCGGCCGGCAGACTCGGCGCGCCGATTTGTCTTGGCGCTAGTCTAGGAAATGCCGCCGGCGCGGCTGGGCGCCGGGCCGACATAGCGGGCGCGCGGGCGGATCAGCGTCTCCGAGGTAAGTTGCTCGATGGCATGCGCGACCCAGCCGGCGGATCGGGAGATGGCAAAGAACGCCGTCTCGTGGCCGATCGGCAGGCCGAACGTCCGCACCATCACGGCCAGTGCATAGTCGATGTTGGGGTGGAGGCCGGTGGCTTCGGTGATGAGGGCCGGCGCCTCCACCGCAAGCCGCCTGTCGGCGCCGGCTTCGGCCAGCGTCGCCAGCAGGCTGTCGGCGCGCGGGTCGCCGTCGTGGTAGACGGTGTGGCCGAAGCCGGGGATGCGGTCGCCGATGGCGACACGCTCGCGGATGTTGGCGGCGACGTCGGTCACCGCGAAATTCGCCACCATATGGGCGGCCAGCGGTCCGGCGCCGCCGTGCCTGGGGCCCTTGAGCGCCACCAGGCCCGCGATCAGCGCATCGTAGAGGTTGATCCCGGTGGAGGCGGCGCAGCGCACGGTCCAGGTCGAGGGGTTGAGCTCGTGGTCGGCAAGCAGGACCAGGGCGCGGCGAAAGACGGACTCGGCATGCGGATGGCCGCTTGCCCAGGCCGCCGCGACCTGGCGGTGGACCGGGGCGGGCGAGGGGCTGGTGCCCAGAATGCCCGCGGCCAGCAGGCGCATGGCCCGAGCGCCGACCTCGGCGCGACCCTGGCGCGAACGGTTGAAGGCTCGGGGGTCGCTGCCGGCCGCCAGCGCCAGCATCGCGATCGCGCGGGGGATCGGCGCTTCGCCGGCCGTCGCCGCCGCGACGGTACGCATGGTCTCGCTCATCACCGGCATGTTGTCGGCCGCGAAGGGATCGGCGCCGCTGATGTCCCACAGAAGTGTCGCCACCTGTTCCAGGGTGGCGTGCTCGGACAGGGCGACGGCGTGGACGCCGCGGTAGATCGACCCTTCGCTGGTGATGGTCGAGATGGCGGAGTCGAGCACCGGCGGCTCGGCTTCGCCGCCGCGCGCCGCGCTGGCCGGCGCCCGCCGCGCCAGCAAGGCGCGCACGTCGTCGGCTCGGTAGCGCTTGGCGCGCGCGTCGTCGGACGGTTCCGAGCGGATCAGGCCGCGGCTGACATAGGCGTAGAGCGTGGCCGGCGACACGGCCAGTTCGCCGGCGGCCTCGCGGGCCGAGAGATAGAGCGGTTCCGCAGGATTTTTCATATTGATCAAGCTATTCAAGATTGATCAATATGAAAAGGGGCTCATCCTTGTTGCGACGCAACAGGGAGCAGACCATGACACTTCATCAAACCACCGCCGGACTGGACGGGGTGACCGCAGCCGCGACCGCGCTTTCCCATGTGGACGGCGAGCGCGGCGAACTGATCATCGCCGGCAGCCGGGTGGCGGCGCTGGCCGACGAGACGGATTTCGAGGGCGTGGCCGCGCGCCTGCTTGCGGCGGCCGGGACGGAAGTCGCCGCCGACCAACTGCGGGAGATGCTCGGTGAAGCCCGTGTCCGCGCCTTTGCGCGGCTGGAGAAGATCCTGCCGGTGACGGACGGCCTGCCGCTCGGCGCCGGTTTTCGCGCCGCGGTCGCGGCCCTCGACCGCGAGGAGGGGGTTGCCGACGAGGTCATGCTGCTGGGCGCGATGCCGGTGCATGCGGCCGCGCTTGCGCGCCGGGCCGAGGGGCTCGCACCCGTCGCACCCGATGCGAAGCTCGGCCAGGCCGCCGACCTGCTGAGCATGCTGCGCGGCGCGCCGGGCAGTGCGGCGGAAGCCGCCGCGCTCGACGCCTATCTGGTCACGGTCAGCGACCACGGCATGTACGCCTCCACCTTCGCCGGGCGCGTCGTCGCATCGACGCAGGCGGATCTCTTCATGGCCGTCACTGCCGCCTATTGCGCGCTCTCCGGCCCGCTGCACGGCGGCGCGCCGGCGCCGGTGCTCGACATGCTGGAGGCGATCGGCAGCGCCGACCAGATCGCACCCTGGATCGATGCGGCCCTTGCGCGCGGCGACCGGCTGATGGGCTTCGGCCACCGGATCTACAAGGTGCGCGACCCGCGCGCCGACGTGCTGAAGGGCGCGGTGGGTACGCTTGGCTCCGAGGGAATGGATCTGGGGCTTGCCGCAGAAGTGGAGGCCTATGCCCGCGAAGCGCTCGCCCGCGCCAAGCCGGGCCGGCGGCTCGATACCAATGTCGAGTTCTATACGGCGATCCTGCTCGGCGCCCTGAAGATTCCCCGCGACGCCTTCACGCCGGTCTTCGCGGTGGGCCGCACGGCCGGCTGGGTCGCGCATGCACTGGAACAGCAGCGTACCGGCCGGCTGCTGCGCCCGGCCTCGATCTATGTCGGGCCGATGCCGGGTTGACCTACGGCCGCGGCCGACTTCGCGGCTCTCGCAAAGGCCCCGGCACCATCCGGGGCCCTTTGCTCGGGCGCTCAGGCGCCTTCAAGCCGCTCAAGGATCCGCTTCATCTGCTCGATCTCGGCCTGCTGGCTTGGCAGGATGTTGTCGTTGCACAGGGCTGTGATTTCGGGGTCGCTGAGTTTGGCGTTCTCGCACATCAGCAGGGCGCCCGAGTGGTGCGGGATCATCGACTTCAGGAACTGCACGTCGGCGATCGCCGTCTGGTCGCGGATCATGAACCACGCCGCGGCGAAGCCGACGACGGAGAAGGCTGCGATCGCGAGGTTCAACGCGCGGCTGGCATACATGGCACGCATCAGCACGAGTTCGATCAGCACCATCGGGAAGACCATCAGCGCGGCCATGTAGAACTGGTTGAAGTTGACGAAGACGTCTCCGAACGTGTTCACCATGGCGTACATGAGGATGAACATGGCGACGTAGGAGAGGGCGGCCATCGCCAGAAGACGAAGGTAGTTCTGCGTGGAATGATCTTGGCTTTTCATGGCATTTTCCTGCAGGTTGATCTTGCAGCCAAACTGCCTCGTTGCGAAAAAGGTTCCGGGATAGCCGATTTTATTGGCAGGCCGACCTGGCTCGCGCCTTTTAGTAGAGGCCCGGAAAGAGGCGCCAGGTGCGCCTGCAATAGTCGTCGTACTGCTTGCCGAAATGCCGGCGCAGCAGGCGCTCCTCGGAGGCGATCCGCGCGAGCAGCGGCGGCAGGTTGAGCGCGACGATCAGCACGCCCACACCGGAGCGGAAGACGAGCGCCCAGCCGAGCGCGCCGATCAGAAGCCCGAGATAGCTCGGGTTGCGGACCACGCCGTAGATCCCGGTGGTGACCAGTTCGTGCCCGGGCTGGATGGCGACCAGCCCGCTGAATCGTTCGCCGAGCACGAAGACCGGCCAGAGCCGCAGCAGGCTGCCGCCGAGCAGGAGTACGATGCCGGTCCAGCGCACGGCTTCGCCGTCGATCGTCCAGAAATCGATACGATCGGTGTAGGCAGGCACAAAGGCGCCGAGCAGGCCGAGCACGCCGAAGGCGGCGAGCACCCAGCGGTTGGAGCGGTCCTCCTCTTCGCCCGGGCTCAGGTTGCCGCCGCTGAACAGGGCAATCACGGTGAGGATGACGGTCAGCACGGCAGCCGCGCTGCGCGCCGCATTGGAGAAGAAGGCCGCGAATCCGCCTCCGCCGAGGATGGCGAGGGCCAACATGACGATCGTTCCGGTAATGGCGACCAGAGCCAGCCTGGGCGAGGGAACCATCGCTACCTCCGTTGTTGCGCGCTCCCTGTTCATAGCTAGGGCGCGGCGGCGCGTTGTTCGACCGGTTCGCGGGCATCCGGCGGGCTGCGCTGCGTCGTCGGAAATCGGGTGGCTTCCGCAGCGTCGTGCATTCACCTATGGTCCGACCGGAAAGAGGGGGAGCAAGCCGCCATGTCGATCGAGTTCCTGCTGACCACGCTGATCATCGTCGCCTCGCCCGGGACGGGCGTCGTCTATACGCTCGCGGCCGGGCTTTCGCGCGGGGGCAAGGCGAGCGTGCTCGCGGCCTTCGCCTGCACGCTGGGCATCGTTCCGCATCTGGTCGCCGCGTTGACCGGCCTGGCGGCACTGCTGCACGCCAGCGCGCTTGCCTTCGAGATTGTCAAATATGCCGGCGTCGCCTACCTCATCTACATGGCCTGGCAGAGCCTGCGCGAGAACGGCGCGCTCAAGATCGACGCCCGCCCGGACAGCCGCAGTGCCCGCCAGGTGCTGGTCGACGGCGTGCTGATCAACCTGCTCAACCCCAAGCTGTCGATCTTCTTCGTCGCCTTCCTGCCGCAGTTCATCGCGCCCGGCGAGGCCAACGTGCTCGGGCGCATGCTCGAACTCTCCGGCGTGTTCATGCTCGCGACCTTCGTGATCTTCGCCATCTACGGCCTCTGCGCGGCGGCCGTGCGCGACAAGGTGACGGGCAGCCCGCGGGTGATGGCCTGGATGCGGCGAAGCTTCGCCGCGGCTTTCGTGGCGCTCGGGGCCAAGCTGGCGCTGACCGAGCGCTGAACCGGCACCATCCTTGCCGATGGCCCGGCAGGGGAGGATACTCCCACCGTCGGATGCATTGAGGGCGACGACCCCGGATGCCCGCCCCGGCATTGTGCCGTGCTCCGTGGCGCCGGAGGGAGGTGTGCTGTGACCACTTACATCATGCTGATCAACTGGACCGACCAGGGGATGCGCGACGTCAAGGCGTCGCCGAAGCGGCTCGACGCGGCCAAGAAGCTGCTCGGCGACATGGGCGGGTCGTTCAAGGCCTTCTACCTGACCATGGGCGAGTGCGACATGGTGGCGGTGGCCGAGGCGCCGGACGACGCGGTGGTGGCGCGCTTCGCGCTCATACTCGGCCAGGCGGGCAACATCCGGACCCGCACGCTGAAGGCCTTCCCCGAACTGGCCTACCGGGAAATCATCGCCTCGCTGGGCTAGAGGGGCGGAGCGGACAACAAATTCACAAACGATGCATGTCGCCCCCCGGTTTGCTTCGCAAACCACCTCTCCCCCGATCGACGGGGGAGAGGACGGCAGGCCCGGCGCCTTCCCCCGCCTCTGGTGAGGGGTGCCGAGCGAGCGTGGCGGAGAGGGGCATTGGCCGACCTCCAAGATGGGCACGTGCCTTGGCGGACCAAACCGCTCGACGGCGCGAGGGGAAGCGAATAAGGTCCGGAAATACAACGGGAAACATGACATGTCGTTCTTGAAGAGGCTGTTCGGCGGAGGCGGCGGAGCCGAAGCCCAGGCGCCTGCCGCGGCCAAGGAAATCGAGTACAAGGGATTCTCCATCAAGGCCACGCCCTACAAGGAAGGCGGCCAGTTCCAGACCTGCGGTGTGGTTTCCAAGGAGGTCGGCGGCGTCGTCAAGGAACACAAGTTCATCCGCGCCGACCGCTTCGCCGCGCTCGACGACGCCGTCGAGGTGTCGCTGACCAAGGGACGGCAGCTGGTGGACGAGCAGGGCGAGCGCATGTTCGGCTGAACGCCGCGGGCATGCTCAGGAGACGGCCCGGCCATCCTGCCGGGCCTTTTTGCTTTCAGGATTTGCAAGACACCATCAGCCCGCCGACCAGGGCGTCGATCGCTTCGAGCTGCTCGGCGACCGCGGCGCCGGCGTCGATGGCGAGCGCTGCCCGGTCGAAGGCCGCGGCGAGCAGGCCGGTGAGCGCCGCCAGCGGCAGCCTGCGCATCGCGCCGGCGCGCATGGCCATCGCCAGCCCCTCGCGCAGGGTGCGGTTGCCGTGGCGGCCGTCGATCTCGTCCATGCCGGCCCGGCCGAGCACCGCCGGTCCGTCGAGCAGCAGCAGCCGCGTGCGTCCGGGCGCCCGCATCGCCTCGAGATAGGCCCGGCTGCCGGCAAGCAGCGCCTCGCGGGGGCCGATCTCGTCGGGCGCCGCGCGCTCGATTTCCGCGGCGACGGTCGCCGCCTCTTGCTCCACCACGGCGCGGAACAGCGCCTCCTTGTCGGCAAAATGGTGATAGAGCGCGCCGCGCGTCACGCCGGCGGCCGCCACGATCTCGGGAGTGCCGGTCTCGGCATAGGTCTTCTCGGCGAAGAGCTTGCGCGCCGTCTCGATCAGCAGCGCCCGCATCGCCTCCGTGCGGTCGCGGTTCGAGCGCCGCTCCAGCTTCTCTTGCATACGTGCAGCCTGTATGTTAATTGAATCCACATGCAGATTGTATGTTTATTGCGAGGAGAAGGAAAGCCATGCGGACGACGAGCTATTATCCCGTGCTGATGACCGGCGACGTGGCCGGCACCGCCGCCTTCTATGTCGAGCATTTCCGCTTCGAGCCGCTGTTTGAGAGCGACTGGTACGTGCACCTGCGCTCGACCGAGGACAAGCGCGTCAATCTCGGCATCGTCGACGGCGACCACGAGACCATCCCCGAGGAGGGGCGGGGGCGCGCCGGCGGGCTCCTGATCAATTTCGAGGTCAAGGACGTCGATGCGGTCCACGATCGCCTCGTGGCGGCGGGCCTGCCGATCCTGCGTTCGCTGCGCGACGAGGAGTTCGGCCAGCGCCACTTCATCACCCGCGACCCCAACGGCGTGCTGATCGACGTGATCAAGCCGATCCCGCCGAGCCAGGCGTTCCTGGCGCATTACGCACCGGAGGTGGTGCCGGTGTAGCGCGACGGCGGCCTGGCGCTGCGGCTGCCTAGACTTTCCGGTGTCGGATCACAGTCGCCAAGCCGGCAACTGCAACGATGACTCCGAGGATGAAGGGCGGAATGAAGTAGGCCAAGGCCTCGCTGTCTTCCCAGCGCAGGCGGAAACCGCGGCAGCCGGTCGGAATCATGCCGCAGGCGAACGCGTTGAGCCAGACCCATCCGACGAAGGTCGCCGCGCAGATCACGAGCCCTGCGGCAAACAGGAGATATCCGAACAAGCGCAGGGCAGCCTCGCTGGTGGCAGATGAGATGAAGATGGAGGTGCGGTCTCTTTCGGAGCGGCCGGCCGCGGCCGAAATCCTGCAATTCAGGCTGAGGCCGCAGCAATGCAACGGGCGTCCGGATAAAACAAGGCCCGGCCGCTGGAGGGGGGATTTCGGCCGGGCCCGTGTCTCCTTGGATGGAGACTGACGGGGCAGGGAACCACGTCAGCTATGTATTTGGCATCGAAATCCAGCGATTCAATGGCAAAAGCCGGGCAATTGGCCCGATCGCGCCCGATGCGGGGGCATGGAGACCCCGTCCGGCCCGCCGGGTGGCGGGCCGGACGTCGGTGCCTCAGTTGGCGCTGGCTATGGGCGCCACCAGCGGCGTGATGCGGCGGATGGCGACGCGACGGTTGTCGCGCTCCGGCGCCTCGGTCTTCACCTTGAGGTAGCGTTCGCCGTAACCCTGCGTCGACAGGTTCTCCGGCGGAATGCCGAAGACGTTGGTGAGCGCGTCCGCCACGGCCTCGGCGCGGCGGTCGGAAAGCGCCAGGTTGGCGACGTCCGAACCGACGGCGTCGGTGTGGCCCTCGATGAGGAAGGTCTCGGCCGGGTTCTTCTTGAGCATGCGCTCCATGGCGTTGGCGACGCCCTCGAGCTTGGTGACCTCGCTCTCGGGGATCGAGGCCGAGCCGAACTCGAAGGTCAGCGTGTCGAGGTCGATGCGGCGGGCGATGTCGCGGACGCGGGCCGAGCGCTTCACCTCGTCGACCGAGTAGAGGCGCTTGACGCGCTCCACCGGCGGCTGCTCGAGGAAGTCGTAGTAAGCGTCGGGATCGTCGACATATTCGGCCTCGAGGATGTACTCGTCACGCGGGATGTGCAGCTCCAGCGGCGGCAGGTCGAGACCCGGATCGCGCCACTCGTCCATCTCCTCGTAGTAGCGGTCGTCGACATAGGTCAGCACGTATTCGCGGCCGTCGGGCGTGATGCGGGAACGCCGCACGATGTCGCCATAGCGGTTGCGGATGGTGATGATCTGGTTGCCGTTGTCGCGGATGATCACCTCGCGGGTGCGGCCGCCTGGCAGTTCCTCATAGTAGACGTCCTGCGCGTTGCGGGTCAGGCGCGGCCGGTCGTTGCTCTCGACGATGATCTGGTTGTTGATCTCGATGATCAGCCGGTCGCCGATCTCGCGCACGACCTCGGTGCCTTCGGGCCGCGGGCGGCGGCGCAGGTCGATTTCGGGCGCGCGCTCGAGGCGCGTGCCCTGTTCGGCCGTCACCGGCTTGATCTCGACCGGCTGGGCGGCCTCCTGGGCCTGCCTGTCGTCGGTCGGCGGCGGGCCGAGGTCGACGGGCGCAGGCTGCGCCGTCTGCTCGGCGGGCTGCTCCTGCTGCGCCGGCTGCTGGCCGGGCTTGAGCTTGCGCAGCGGCTTTCCTTCCTGCGCCGGCTGTTCGCCACCGGCCTGGGCGGGCGGCGGCGCTTCCTTCTGGCTGTCGAGCAGCGGCGCCTCGTTCGGGTTCACCGGAGCCTCGCCCTGCTGGACAGGCTTCTGCTCGCCCTCTGCGGGCTTCTCGGCCTGGACCGGCTGTTCGGTACCCGGCCCGGCGGGCTTCTCGGCCTGCGCCGGAGCTTCGCCCGCGGGGGCCTCGGGGGTGGTGGGCAGGGGCGTCGCCTCGGCCGGCTTTTCAGCCTGTTCGGCCGGCTGCTCCGCCGGTGTCTGTTCCTGGGCGCGCAGCTTGCGCTTCTTCACAGGCTCCTCGCCCTGCTTTGCGGGCTCTTCCGCCTGCTTTGCCGGCTCCTCTGTCGGCTGCGGCTGCGGCTCGGCCTGGATCGCCGGCTGCTCCTGCTGCTGCAGTTCCTCGACCTTGCGCTTTTGCTTGCGGCTGGGCTGCGGCTCCTCGGCCTGCTGCGGCTGGGGCTCGGCCTCCGGTGCCGCCTGCTCCTGCTGCTGCTGTTCTTCGACCTGGCGCTTCTGCTTGCGACGCGGCTGCGGCTCCTCGGCCTGCTGCGGCTGCGGTTCGGCCTCCGGTGCCGCCTGCTCCTGCTGCTGCTGTTCTTCGACCTGGCGCTTCTGCTTGCGGCGCGGCTGCGGCTCCTCGGCCTGCTGCGGCTGCGGTTCGGCCTCCGGCGCTGCCTGCTCCTGCTGCTGCTGCTCCTCGGCCTGGCGCTTCTTGCGGCGCGGCTGCTCGGGGGCGGCTTCCTGGGCGCCGCGGGCGGCGCAAGCTTCAGCCGACTCGCCTTCCTGGCATTCGACCTGCACCCGAATCAGCGGCAAAGCCCTGCCGGATGCCGCGGTCTCGACCATGGGCATCGCGCCCAGCGGCGCTGACGCCATGAACAGGCCGATGGCCGTGCCTGCGAGAATCCGTGACTGGCGTTTCATCGTTGGAAGTCTCCTCATATCGGGTTCGTATCGGGTCCCGTCCACGCCCAAACATATGGAACCGCTTATGGTTCCGTCCGGGCCGCACTCGCATCGCTTCCCGGCATTAGCCCGACAGCAAGATGGCAATATCGTGGTTTTCCGCGCTTGGCGACGGCTGCCGCCCTCCGTCGGCGCTTGACGTGGCCCGCAAGCCGCGCCAAATGCCGGGCCATGGAAGAGCCCTTCTGGAAGACGACGCCGCTGGAGGAGATGAGCCCGGCTCAATGGGAATCGCTCTGCGACGGCTGCGGCAAGTGCTGCCTGTCGAAACTCGAGGACGAGGACACCGGCGAGATCTACTGGACCAGCGTCGGCTGCCGCCTGTTCGACGGCGCCACCTGCCGCTGCCGGGACTATGCCAACCGGCTCGACAAGGTGTCCGACTGCGTCGGCCTGACGCCGGAGAACGTGCGCACCATCAGCTGGCTGCCGAGCACCTGTGCCTACCGCCTCGTGGCGGAGGGCCGCGACCTCTACTGGTGGCACCACCTCGTCTCGGGCAGCCGGGAGACCGTGCACGCGGCCGGCATGTCGGTACGCGGCAGGCTGACGGCCTCGGAGGACGAACTGGCCGAGCCGGAAGACTATTTCGAGCACGTGCTCGAGGGCGAACCATAACCGTTTTCTGGGCGAACCAGGCGCCGGATCATTCTCCAGGCAACCACCGGGCGGGCCGGGCGGAAACCTCTCTTGCAAAGGAAAAAGTAGGAAAACCAGATAGTTACCGGATGAACCGAAGATGAACGCCAGGTTCGAGATCGGTTCAGCTTGGGTGGGGCATGGTGTGCCCATCGCTCAGGCGAAGAAGGTTTGACGGCCCCCTAAGGAGACGACCATGTTCAACAAGATCAAGACTGCCACCATTTCCGCCCTCGTCGGCCTCGGCACGTTGGCCGCCATCCCGGCCAGCGCCCAGGCGGACGGGCTCTATCTCAACCTCGGCCAGGGCGAGCCGCGCGTCGGCGTCTATGTCCAGGACGGCTACCGCGATGGCTATCGCGACGACTATCGCAACGGCCGCTGGGACAATCGCGGTGAGGGCCGCTGGGACTACAGCCGCAACGACCGCCGCTGGGATCGCCGCTGCACGCCCGACCGCGCTCTCGACAAGGCCGAGCGCATGGGCATCCGCCGCGCCCGCATCGACGACGTCAACCGCCGCACCATCACCGTGCGCGGCCGCAAGTATGGCGAGCGCATCTACGTGACCTTCGCCCGCGCCCCGAACTGCCCGGTCGTGCGCTGGTAAGGCCGTTCCCGGCCTGGAGTAGCGGGAGTCCCCGTCCGACGGACGGGTGCGGCTCCAAAAAAACCCCGGAGGCCTGGCCTCCGGGGTTTTTCGTCGTGCCACCGATTGGGCGCAGCGATTGGCGGCGCAGCCGGGCGATGCCCGGCCCGCGTCCGTCAGTTCTTCATTTCGAAGGTGACGTTGACCTGGACCTTGTAGCTGTTCTCGCCCGCCGCCACGGGGGCGGCACCGGCGGCGCTGTCGAAGCTCTTGGCCTGCATCGGCATCGGCGGGGGAGCGTAGGACTGGTCGGCGATCTCGAGGACGCGGCCGAGGCTGACGCCCGCCGCCGCCGCGAGCACCTTGGCCTTGTCGATGGCATCGGCCACCGCGCGCTTGCGCGCCTCGGCGATCACCTTGGAGGGGTTGTCGTTGGCGAAGGTGATGCCGCCGCCCTGGTTGACGCCTAGCGAGACGGACTTGTCGAGGATCTCCCCGGTCTTGGCCACGTCGCGGATGCGCACCGAAAGCGTGTTGGTAACCTGGTAGGCGACGAGTTCCGCCGTCTGCGTGCCGTCGGGCTTGTTGGTGTAGTTGTAGCGCGGCGCGATCTGGATGCCGGCGGTCTGCAGGTCGCGGTCCTCGACGCCGGCCGACTTCATGGCGGCGATGACGGCGGCCATGGCGTCGTTGTTGGCGTCGAGCGCCTCGCGCGCGGTCTTGGCCTCGCGCATCACCGACAGCGAGAGCAGCGCCAGGTCGGGCGCGACGGTGGCTTCGCCTTCGCCGGTGACGATGATGCGCGGCGGCGGCGGGGTCTCGGCGCGGGCGGCGGCCGCGGGAAGCGCGAGAGCACTCGCGAGAGCGAGCGCTATGTATTTGCGATTCATAATATTCTCCATCTGGATGGCCCTTCCGGCCATGCCGAATAGGGGCGGATTATGGGTGGATTGCGGCGGAGCGCAAGCGCGTGGCGAAGATGGCTTGTCTCCGCCCGAAAAAGCCACTATCCAGCGCGCGTGGGGCCTGTAGCTCAATGGTTAGAGCCGGCGGCTCATAACCGCTTGGTTGGGGGTTCGAGTCCCTCCGGGCCCACCATTCTTCCAAACATGCAGAACAGGATGTCCAGCGAAGGCCGGCAACCGAACCTCGCAGCTGACCGGAGCTTCTTTACCTTACGTTTCCGGTACCAGTTCCGGTGAACGGCGGCTTCGCCCGGTGGTCGCAAAGGCGATGCCAGCTCCAATTCCGAGCACAATGGCCACGGACAGGGCCGACCAGGTCCCGACGCGGGCCATCAGCACCGAAAACAGGAACGGTGCGAGCGCCGAGACGATCAGCCGGATCGCGGAAATCTTTCCCAAGAGCGTTCCGTATCCTTCGGACCCGAACAGGGCCAGAGGGAGGGACCCTTGCACGATGCTCGTCAGACCTGACCCCAGCCCGAAAAGGATGGCGAACGCCACCGCGCCGTAGATCCACGGGGCGGTTGTCAGCAGAGCAGACAGCCCTGCCACCAAGAGCGTGGCAGAGATGACCGCCAGGACCAGTTGGGAGAGACCGCGACCGGCGAGCATGTTGATGAAGCGGCTGAGCACCTGGGAGGGACCGAACAGCGTTCCCACCAGCACCGCGCTTGCACCCAGCCCGACGGCGGTGAGGAGCGGGACCATATGAACGAGCAGTGCCGAGAGGACGAAACCTTCGAGGGCAAAACCTAGCCCCATCAGGGCAAACGCTCTCCGACGATCCCAGGAGGCCACGCTGCCGTCCACCTTGGACCGGCTTTTCGCATCATCCTTGCTGGTCCCGTTCCGTTCGGCCTTCATCGCCTGCGCCAGCCAGAAATGGATGGGAAGGCAGACGAAGAGATGGAGCGCCGCGAACGCCAGGTAGACTTCCCGCCATGAAAGATACTGGTGGAGTTGCGTGGTGATCGGCCAGAAGAGGGTCGACGCAAAGCCAGCGATCAGGGTCAGGTGGGTGATGCTCTTTTGCGCTGTCCGTGGCGTGATCTGTACCAAGGCAGCGAATGCCGCACTGTAGAGGACGAAGGCCGACGCGATTTCCATGGCGACCATGCCCGCAACAAAGGGTATGCGGCTCGGTGCGATCGCGCAGAGGGCCAGAGCCCCCGCGGCGACAACGGAACCGAGGGCCATCATGGAACCCGCACCATGGCGATCGATGCGCCGGCCGATGGCCGGGGCCGCGAGCCCGCCAATCAACAAGGAAGCGGAGAAAACGCCAAACACCCATTCCTGTGTCCAGGCGAGGTCTTTGGCCATCTCGGGCGCGAGGATGCTGAAGCTGTAGTACAGGGTGCCGTAGCCAATGATCTGAGTCAGGCCCAGCCCCCAGATGACCGCGCCGCGGCGATGCTCGATTGAACGTGGCGATGCCATCTTCCGTCTTTCCGGGACTATCGAAATTCAAGGCAAAAATCTAAGCGGCGTCGTTCCTGGGCCGGACGCCCGCGTCAGCGCAGCATTCGTCCGCCAGAAACCCGAGAAGTCCGTTCATTGCAGAATAGTTGGCGCGACAGATCAGCGTCGTCGCCTGTCGCTGCTGCGTTACCAGCCCCGTCGAGATCAACCGGTGCAGATGGTGGGACAGCGTCGAGGCTGCGATCCCGATCCTGTCCTGCAAGTGCCCCACGGCCAGCCCTTCCTCTCCCGCGCGAACCAGCGCCCGATAGATCCGAAGCCGGGTCGCATTGCCGAGCGCTTCCAGTTGCGTGGCCGCTGTTTCGACGTTCATGGAAGGACGTTAGCTCGCCCAGACTTCGAGCGTCAATTTCTATTTCGACATCTGTCGAAATATGACGGAGAGAAGACAGTCTTGCGTCGCAGCGCTTGGCCAGGGCCCGGAATCGAATGTCGCCGGAGAGGGTTTTGGGGCCTCTCCGACGACAAACTTGAATGATCAGATTGCCTTGTGCTTCACCCTGGCTTCGAGTTTTTCGGCATCCTCCTTCCGCTCGCTGTCGCGGCTGGTGAGGTAGGTCGAGACATCGCGGGTGAGCACGGTGAACTTGACCAGTTCCTCCATCACGTCGACGATGCGGTCGTAATGGGGCGACGGCTTCATGCGGCCTTCCGGGTCAAATTCCTGATACGCTTTGGCGACGGAGCTCTGGTTCGGGATGGTGATCATGCGCATCCAGCGGCCGGGTCTCCGCGCCGAAATGCTCGAGCAGCCGGGCGGCTTCCTGAGTGAGGAAACGACTGTAGGACCGTTCCCGCAGCGAACCATACAGCATCAGTATCCGCGGCCTGTGAGTGGAGAAGGGCCTCGACAGCTGGGCAGGATCGCGGCAAGCTCGAGCGCTTCCCGTGCCATGTTCGGCAGGTCAAGCAAGACGGTTTCCTTCGGTATCTATCAGCAACTCGCCGTCTTCCTTGTGGAACGGTCCTTTCTGGGGGAGCGGGAGCACCTCGAGAACGACCTCGGAAGGACGGCTCAGGCGTACGCCCCAAGGCGTGACGACGAACGGACGGTTGATCAGGATGGGATGCTCGAGCATGGCCTCGAGAAGGTCGTCGTCCGTAAGCGTCGGGTCGCCGAGGCCCAGGTCAGCATACGGCGTTCCTTTCTGCCTGATGGCATCGCGCACCGTGAGGCCAGCCTTGGAGATCATATCCTTCAGGACTGTCCGCGTCGGCGGGGTTTTCAGGTATTCGATGACCGTGGGTTCGACCCCCGCATTGCGAATGAGCGCGAGCGTGTTGCGGGACGTGCCGCAGTCGGGATTGTGGTAGATGGTGATGTCCATCACGCGGTCCTTTCGCTTTGCTTTGCGGCGGAAACGGCGGATCCCCGCTCGTACCAGCCCTTGCTGCGGTTGACGATCCAGACGACCGACAACATGACGGGCACTTCGACCAGCACGCCCACGACGGTCGCGAGCGCGGCACCCGAGGTGAAGCCGAAGAGGCTGATGCCGGCCGCGACGGCGAGTTCGAAGAAGTTGGATGCACCGATCAGGGCGGAGGGACCCGCGACGCAGTGCTGTTCGCCGGAAATGCGGTTGAGCAGATAGGCGAGGCCCGAGTTCAGATATACCTGGATCAGGATCGGGACGGCCAGCAGGCCGATGATCGCGGGTTGCGCGATGATCTGTTCGCCCTGGAAGCCGAAGAGCAGGACCAGCGTTGCCAGCAGGGCCACGAGCGACAGCGGCTGCAGGGTGTGGAGCAGGCCGTCGAGCGCCTTCTGGCCGCCGGAGGCAAGGAGCCGCCGCCTGACCGCCTGCGCGATGATCACCGGAATGATGATGTAGAGGACCACCGACAGGACGAGCGTGCCCCACGGAACCGTGATCGCCGACAGGCCGAGCAGCAGACCGACGATCGGCGCAAACGCGACGACCATGATGGCATCGTTGAGCGCCACCTGCGACAGCGTGAAATGCGGTTCGCCCTTGGTCAGGTTCGACCAGACGAACACCATCGCGGTGCAGGGGGCCGCGGCAAGGATGATCAATCCAGCGATGTAGGAGTCGATCTGGTCGGCGGGCAGATACGGACGGAACAGCCAGCCGATGAAGAGCCAGCCAAGCAGCGCCATCGAGAACGGCTTTACCGCCCAGTTGATGAACAGCGTCACGCCGATGCCACGCCAATGGCGGCCAACCTGGCCCATGGCGGCGAAGTCGATCTTGAGCAGCATCGGAATGATCATGAGCCAGATCAGCACCGCGACTGGAATGTTCACCTTCGCGATCTCGGCCCCGCCGATCGCGTGGAAGACCCCCGGCATCAGGTGGCCAAGGGTGATGCCCGCCACGATGCACAGCGCGACCCAGAGGGTCAGGTAGCGTTCGAATGTCGACATGATCAGGCTGCGTCCGTCTTCTTGGAGCTGGCCCCTTCGATCTGCCCGATGGCTTTCAGGTGATGCTCGAGTGCCATCTTGTCGATGGAAGCGTGCGGAAGGTTCACGAATGCCATGATCCGGTTCTTCAGGAACCTGGCTGCGGTGCTGAAGGCGCGCTCCTTCTCGATGTCGCTGCCTTCCACGTTCGACGGGTCCTCGATGCCCCAATGTGCGGTCATCGGATGGCCGATCCACACGGGGCACGCCTCGCCAGCCGCATCGTCGCAGACGGTGAAGATGAAATCCATTTCCGGGCTGCCAGGAGCGGCGAACTCGTCCCACGATTTCGAGCGGAAGCCCTCGGACGGATAGTCGAGGGCAGCCAGGACCCTGAGGGCGAACGGGTTCACAGCGCCTTTCGGCATGCTGCCTGCGGAGTAGGCGTTGAAGCGGGCCGCACCTTCCTTCTGGAGGATGCCTTCGGCAAGGATAGAACGGGCTGAGTTCCCAGTGCACAGGAACAAGACGTTGTAGACGCGGTCGGTCATGGGGCGGTCTCCGTGTAGTTCGAATCCGTTCGGTTGGCAGGCGGCTCGGGAAGGCGGGTCATGAGCATGGCCGCTGCCGACGGGCAGAGCGACGAAGCCTGCTTCGTTGCAAGGATTTCGACGGGCGCGGCTTGGCGTTCAATTCTCTGGAAGCCGACGCTCTCGAAGAATTCGGCCGCCGAAGCGGTCAGCAGGTAGGCTTCGTGTGCGCCAAGATCCGACGCGCGCCTCAGGAGCAACGTCGCGATCCGCCTGCCGATGCCTTGGCCGCGGACTTGAGGGAGGACGACGATCGAGCGGAGGAGGACAGAGCGTCCGTGTGCCTCGAAGCCGCCGAAACCAGCGATTTTTCCGTCCTCGGTGAACCGGAAGAACTGGCCGCCGCTTTCCGTGAGATCGTCCGTCGGCAGCTGCTCTGCCTGAAGCGCGGCAGCGAGCTCGGGCTCGGTTGGCGCGACCCGTTCGATGGCGAGCGTCATTGCACGGAGTCCGCAGGTTCGCAGCATGAGGGGGCAAGTGCTGGCTGGCAGATGGCCGGGTTTCCCGCGCAGCAGTCTTCCATGAGAAACCGGATAAGGCCGCTCAGAGCCTGGAATTCCGCGGAATAGACGATCGACCTGGAGTCGCGTCTCGCCGCCACCAGCCCGCCGCGCTCGAGTTCCTTGAGGTGGAACGAGACATTCGATGCCGAGACCCCGGCGGCTTCGGCGATGGTGCCCGCCGCCATGCCGTCCGGACCTGCCTTCACGAGCAGGCGAACGATTTTCAGCCTCGTTTCCTGCGACATCGCCCCAAATGCGATCAGCGCTTGACGTTCATCCATATTTCAACAATCCTAGAAATGTTAAAACGAGGAATAACGCAGATGCTGACCCCTGACAACCGTGAATTCGTGACGACGGCCGATTTCGGAAACGACGGCATCTCGATCGGCGAACTCCTGGCATCGCTCGGCGAACACAAGGACAAGCCATTGGTGTTCGACTACGACGGCCGCTCGGTGAAACCCGGGTATCATGTCACTGAAGTGAAGGCTGGTTCCTTTGCCGCGCTCGATTGCGCAGCCAACCCGGAGTCATGGACGGAGATATTCATCCAGCTGTGGGACGTGAACGAGGATGAGCGCGATCACATGTCGGCAGGGAAGTTCGGTGCCATCATCCGCAAGGTCACGGAACACCTCGCCCTTGACCCACCGGCAAAGCTGACGTTCGAAGTCAGCGACGGCATTGCTCCGATGCAACTGCACAAGGCTTCCGCGCCGACCATTCTCGACGGTAAAGTCCGGGTGGAGCTGTCGGCGCGAGCCGCGAGCTGCAAGCCGCGGGACCGCTGGCTGGTTAAGCAGTCAGAGGTAGGTGTTTCGTGTTGCGGCGACGGCGTTGCGTCGTCAACGCAGCCTTGTTGCGGCTAGCCGTCAGTCCGGATGTGCTCGTTCAAACCCCGATAGACAGGCGAAAATTATCGATAGGAAACTAAGTTGCCCATAGGTGATGCGTCGGGTATTCAGAGGCGTCTGAAAAGGGAGGACGTTACCATGGTGCACAAAACCATCCTGAAGTTCGGCCAGGTGGAAGACGCTGACCCCAGCGATCTGTCAGGCTGGGTGGTGATCGAAGGAAGCCCGACGATGAAGACCGCCGTCCAGCACAAGACTCGGGACGGCAAGGTTCTGTCGGGGACATGGCAGGCGACTCCGGGCACCTATCACGCGAGCTACACCGATTACGAATTCGTCCACATGATCTCTGGCCGCATCGTCATCACGCCTGACGGCGGCGAGCCCGTCGAGGTTGGGCCGGGCGACGCCTTTGTCGTGGAGGCGGACTTCAAGGGCACCTGGAAGATCATCGAGCCGGTGACGAAGCACTTCGTCGTCACTCTCGGGTCGTAGGAGTCCGCCAGCCGAGATGGACCTCCGTTTCGCCCGCAGCGATCGGTCCGAAACAAAAGGCCCCGGCGGCTAGCCGGGGCGGAGATCATTCCAGGCCCTTGTGTAGCCGCAGATCTCGTTCATCCGTTTCCTCGATCGGATCAGCGGGCGGGACATTTCGGAACCGGGCGCTAGGCGGCCTGCACGACCAGCCGCCTGCGTTCATGGGTCTTGAACAGCAGGACCAGGCCGAACAGGAAGGCGGACACGACGGCCGCCGCATAGGGCAGTTGCGGCACCGATTCCGCCGGGAAGACGAAGGGCAGCAGCGGGAAGGCATAGGCTGCGGGAATCCGGGCGGAGAAGACCCTGAGGATCAGGTAGACGATGGCCATGTCGAAGGCCGCGACGAGGACCCAGCTGTCGATATTGAGGTAGAGCAGGGTGCCGATTGTGGCCGACAGGGTCAGGACGGCGATCTGCTTCATTGCCATTTTGGCCATGTACATCGGCATCTGCAGCGATTCGTAGACCACGACGGTGATCGGCGGGATGACGGCCATCTGCGGATAGCCGGCAGCGACGGCGACGCCGATCCAGATCAGGTGCAGCGCCAGGAACACCAGCATATACCGGTAGTTGACCGGAGCATTGCGCGGCACGCCCTTGTTCAGCCTGAAGACGAGCACGCCCAGCATCAGCACCAGCGTGGTGGCGAAAATGGCGATCAGGAACGAGGCATGCGTCGCGTTGGTGACGATCGGCAGCACGCCGGTGGCGAGCGACGGCGCGAAGTTGGACTTCATCAGGCGCAAGAGCGCGGCCATCAGGAACAGCACCAGGACGAGCTTGGCGACGTAGGGGATGTCGAGCAGGTTGACCGAGAAGCCGATCACCGCTGTGGCGGACGGCGCGATGAAGATTTTCTCGGGCTGCCGCACCCATCCCTTCTCGCGATAGGCCCACAGGGCGACCGCCATGGCCGCGATCTCCGGGAGGATGATTTCGGCGTCGCCGACGACGGCGGCGGCAAGCACCATCGCGACGATGAACCCGATGGCGAACAAATATGAAAGAGCTATGCCTCTTTCTTCGAAACCGGCCTGAAACACAATTACCTGCCTGACCCGCCGGCAGCGCCGACGGCCAAAATAGATCTTCAGCTATTCTTCCGGGGATCGAAGGGAAGACTTTCCCGCGGAATGTGGGTGCTCGGGAATCGGGCGTCAACGAGACGTTATGACGCTTGGAAGGTATGGGCAGGGCAAGCCGCTGGTCGATCCGAGCGGGCCGGGGCCATACACCGGTTACCTCCTTTTGGCTGCTTGCGGGACACCCCGTCATCCGCCGCATGATCGGCGGGACGCAACGACGCTCGGCAACGGCGATGCCCGGTCACGCAATTGTCCCATGCCCATGCCGCCGGCAGCCTGGCCGCGGGCGGGCGCGTGCCGTGGCCGCCTGCGACCGCAAACGGGGACCCTGATCCATGCAACCGTCGCTGGGCGGCCTCATCGTTTGCGCGGGCGTGCTGCTGGCCGGCTACCTCGCGCGCGGGACGCTGATCGTCAGCCTCATCGCCTCGCTGGCCTTCGGCGCGACCGCGGTCGCGTCGGTGCCGGCGCTCGGCGGCTCGTCGCCGCTGATCTACACGCTGTTCGCCGCGATGCTGCTGACGGCGGTGGCGGGGCGCCGGCGGATATGGCGCGATCTCGGCACGGTGTTCGGCAGCATGCGGCCGCTCTGGGTCCTGGGCAGCCTCCTTGTCTACGCCGCCGTGGGCGCCTGGCTGTTCCCGCGCCTGTTCGCCGGCCTGACGAGCGTCTTCGTCCAGTCGAAGCTGCGCCAGGGGGTGATCGAAACCGTGCTCGAGCCGGTTTCGGCCAACATCTCCCAGACCGGCTATTTCCTGCTCGGCGGGTTCACCACCATCGCGCTGTGCGTGCTCTTGCTGAACGAGAAGCGGATGGTCCAGGTGCAGCGCGGCTTCATGCTCTGGTGCGGCCTGCATGCCGGCATGGGGCTCGTGGACATCTTCGCGAAGGTCACCGGTGCTGGCGACGTGCTGCAGCCGATCCGGACGGCCAACTATGCCATGCTCACCAATGCCAGCGAGGCCGGCTTCTTCCGCATCGCCGGCGCCTATTCGGAAGCCTCGGCATTCGGCACCGCGTCGCTGGCGTGCCTCGCCTTCACCTATACCTACTGGCGCAAGACGGGCGCGCGGCTCGCCCGGTGGCTTTCGGTGCTGCTGCTCGTGCTCCTCATGCTGTCGACGTCGTCGACGGCCTATGCCGGCCTCGCCATCCTGCTCGTCCCGGTCGCCTACGCGCTGTCGCGTTCGATCCTGTCGGGCCGCCTCACCACCGACGAACTGCTCATCCTCGCCGCCCTGGTGGCGATGGCCACCGCAGCGCTCGCGATCGAACTCCACAGCCGCGGCTTCTTCGATCCCTTCTTCCGCCTGATCGAGGCGACGGTCACCAACAAGGCCCAGTCCGCGTCGGGCCAGGAGCGGGCCTACTGGAACGTCAAGAGCTTGCAGGCCTTCACCGACACGAGCGGCCTGGGCGTCGGCTTCGGCAGCTCGCGGGCGTCGAGCTGGGCCATCGCGGTGCTGTCGCAACTCGGCCTCATCGGCGCGCTGACCATGGCGACGCTGGTGGCAGTCATGGTGCGCGGCATGGGGACGCTGCGGGGATGGATCGACGGCGAGACCGAGGCGGTGGTGGCGAGCGTGCGCGCCAGCACGCTGGCCAGCATCGTGGTGGGCTCGCTGGTCAACGGAAGCGCCGATCCGGGGATGATCTTCTTCATCGGCCTGGCCGTCGTGATGGCGGCGCGCATGCATGCCAGGCGCAACCGGCGAGCCGCGGTGCGGTCGTCGGCTGCTGCGATGGCACTCGGCCGGCCCGTGCCGATCGCCTAGACGAGGTGCCGAAGGCGTACGCGTATACTCCGATTGGCGGCGTTTACGCCGCCACCGGCAGGGCTAAGCTTCGATGGGGTCAATTCCGGGCGCGACGCTCATGCCGCATCTCAAGACACCCGCCATGGCCGGGTTGGATTTGAACCGGGCACCGGTCCATCCGGGCGCTCCGGGCCGGGAGCGCGTCCGCCACAGGGGTCGGCAATGGACAATCGCCTGACGTCCGGATGGCCGCAGGCCACCGATCCTCATGATGCCGGCGAGCGCGAATTCATCAGTTTCGCCGACATCTGGGCGTTCCTGAAACAATATGCGCGCATCATCGCCGGCTCGGTCGCAATGGCTGTGTTCTGCGCCTGGTTCTATCTGGCGACGACGGATCCCGTCTACACCGCCATGACGCAGATACTGATCGAGCCGAAGATCCCGCAACTGCTGCAGCAGCAGCAGACCGAGGTGAACCTGACCCTGGACACCGCGCAGGTCGAGAGCCACATCGCGGTGATGCGTTCGGAGAAGATCGCCAGCATCGTCATCAAGGAACTTGGCCTTCAGGACGATGCCGCCTTCAGGGCGCCGCCGCCGACGATCCTGGGACGCTTCGCCAAGCTGGGTCGACTGGCGGCCAACCGGATCGGGCTCGACGGCGAATGGCTCTTCGGGGGCAGCAGCGACCAGGCAGGGACTTCGGCCCAGCTCACCGATTTCGAGCGCGAACGGCTGACCATGTGGGCGTTCAGCGACAACCTCGACGTCCGCCGGGTTGGCGTCTCCTATGCGATCGCCATCGCTTTCCAGTCGCCGGATCCGGACATCGCGGCGAAGGTCGCCAACGCGACCGCCGACGTCTTCGTCCGCGAACAGCTCGAGACCAAGGCCGCCGCGGCGCGCGAAGGCGGCAGCTGGCTGGAGGATCGCCTGAACCAGCTCCGCGCCCAGATGAACGAGGCGACGCAGATCGCGCAGGAATTCCGCGCCAAGCACGACTACGACGTCGTGCCGCGCCCGGACGGGAGCGACGGCAGTGCCGGCGCCAGCGCGCCCACCCTCGAAGAGCTGGAGGTGACGGCCGACACCTACCGCAAGATGTATGAGAGCTTCCTCCAGGCCTACACCAATTCGGTCAGCCAGCAGTCCTATCCGGTCGCCGATGCGCGGGTGATCACCGAGGCGACACGGCCTCTGGTGCCGAGCGCGCCGCGGCGCAAGCTGACGTTGGCCTTCGGCGCGCTTGCCGGGCTGATCTTCGGCGTGGGGGCGGCCTTCCTGCGGCATATGCTCGACCGGACCGTGCGGTCGGCCAAGCAGTTGCGGGAGGAATTCGGCCTCGAGTGCCTCGGCGAGCTGCCGGTCCTCTCCGGCAGGGGCGCCTCGGGAACGCTCGACGCGGTGGCGCTGACGCCGTCCTCGGCCTACGCCAACAGCCTGCGGCACGTCAAAACCGCCATCGGGCTCGCCGATTCCGCCCGCTCCCTGCACTGCATCGGCATCGTTTCGGCCCTGCCGTCCGACGGCAAGAGCACCTTCGCCAGCAACCTCGCGATGCTCTACTCGATGTGCGGCACGCGTACGCTGGTGATCGACGCCGACATCTTCCATTCGGTGCTGAGCCGATACCTGCTGCCCCAGCACGCGACGGCAGCCCCCGGCGCGGTTGGCAGCGGGCCGATAGAGCAGCACATCATGCTGACCAAGAACGCGACGTTCGACATGCTGCCGAGCCATGTCGTCGACGCCCGCGGCCTGCTGGGGCCGCGAAACATGCGGATCCTGATGCCGGAGCTGCAGGCCTACGACTTCGTCGTCGTCGACCTTCCGCCGCTGACCAGCGGTACCGACAGACTGGCCACGGCGGCTCTGTTCGACGGCGTGATCGTGGTCGCCGAGTGGGGCAGGACGCCCGTCGACCTGTTCGGCGAGCTGGTCAGGTCGCTGCACGCGAGCAAGGCCTCGATCATCGGCGTGCTGCTGACCAATGCGCGCTCCGGGTCGACCGCGACCTACGGCCGTGGCTTCGACAACGCGCGCTGACGCTCGTCGTGGGGTTCGCGGCCGCAGGCTTCATCGCCAAAATCGGAAGATCGACCGGGGCGATCCGATGGCTGATTGGCAGATGCGGGGTAGGGGTCGCATCCATCGATCATGCCGGGCCGGCCTGCGGCTAATGCCTTAGGCTTAGGGGGGAGTGTTGGCGCTTTACGCCGTACGACCTTTGCCGTTCTTGCACGCAGATGCCCGTGGCTGGGAAGCTATGGCCATGAATGCGACCATCCGGGGCAGCCATGGCGATCAATGCTCTAGGTAAGCGAACACCGCGCCGCAACTTCGTGCACGGCCTGAAGGATTGGGTGCGTGCCCATTCCCGACGTGAGCTTGCGGCGCGGCGCGGCAATGCCTGGGCTTCCCCGTCGGCTTCCCCTTCCTTCGACAAGCCGGCCGAGCCCGCGCCGAACGGCCAGCACCACCCGCTGGCGGCGACGCTCGCCCTTCCGCCGGCACCGCTGGGCGGCGGTTCGAAGCGCATCCTCGACCTGGTGGTCGCCGGCTGCGCGCTGGTCCTGGCGGCACCGATCATGCTCTTCGTGGCGCTTGCGATCCGGCTGACCACGGGAGGGCCCGCACTCTATTCGCACGTGCGGGTCGGTTTCCGCGGGCAGCCATTCCACTGCTACAAGTTCCGGACGATGGTGACGGATGCCGACGATGTGCTGCGCGCCTATCTCGTCAGCGATCCGGAAGCCGCCAGGCAGTGGCAGGAAAACAGGAAGCTGAAATGCGACCCGAGGATCACCTTCCTCGGTCAGCTGCTCAGGAAGTCGAGCATCGACGAGCTGCCGCAGCTGTTCAACATCCTGCGCGGCGAGATGAGCTGCGTGGGGCCGCGGCCGGTGATGGCGGACGAGCTCAGCCGCTATGGCGAGGCCGCCGGCGACTACCTCTCGGCCAAGCCGGGGCTCACGGGGCTCTGGCAGGTGACGGGACGGAGCTGCACGGACTATGCCAAGCGCGTCGCGCTCGACAGCCACTACGTCCACAACTGGTCGCTCTCGGCCGATCTCGCCATTCTGGTGCGCACTGTCTTCGCCGTCATCAGGTTCGGCGAGGCATCCTAGTTGTCGCTTGTTGTCGACGCTATTCCGGACGGAAAACCGCTTCCGGCATCTGGAGTTGCTCTGGCGCCGGTCAGTGGCTGCCGGCGCCGATGCGCCGCCACAGGTTCGCCAGGCTGAGCCCGACGAGATAGGCGCATTGCAGGGCCAGGACCGGAAACAATACCTTGGGGAGCAGCGGGCCGTCGAGCAGGAAGCCCGTTGCCAGCGCGGTTGCGGCCGTCGCCGCGAGCAGGGCCGGCACGCGAAAGCTCAACCCCAGCAGGACGCCGAATACGCTGACAGATACAATGCTCCAGAGCACGTTCGCTTCCTCCCTGGCGAATCATTGCATGGCGCTGTCCCACAGTGAAACATCTAGCCGCGGCGGCTAACAGTGATTTTTCCGCTTTTCCAACGTCGCGGGCCACAGCAGCTGGCCGCGCGGTGCCGGCTGGCCACTACACGCGCCGCCGTGCGGGCCCTATCAGGATGGTCACCCACGCTGGGCGGGCTACTGCGTCTCGCCCGCGTTGGCGGCCCGGTCCACGCCGGCGAGCGGCTGCGCCGTCGCCTCGGCTTCGGGCAGGGGCGTCGCCGATGTTTCGCCCTCCACCGGCAGGGGCAGGCCGCCGTCGTCGAGCGCCGGCAGCGGGATCTTCACCTTGACCGTGTCGCCGGGCTCGACCGGCATGGCCTCCGTGGCCGCCACCTCGACCGACTTGCCGTCCGCCGCTGGCCGCACGATCGTGTAGATCGGCTCGATCTCCTCGTTGCGCGTACGCATGGCGAGAAGCCGCGGCGCGGTGACCTCGGAGTCGTGCAGCAGCTGGACGGCGGTGTCGGCCTTGCGCGCGATGTCGTTGATCTGCGACTGCGTCTCGCGCAGCGATTGCGACACCTCGGTCATGTGCTGGTTGTTGAGCGCCAGGATGGTGATGTCCGCGCGACTGATCTCCTGCCTGGCGCGGAACACCGCCGTTTCCGCCGACAGCCGGTCGCTGCGTACCTGGGCCAGGCTTCGTTCCAGCGCGATTTCGCGGGGCGCGGCCGACAGGCCCTTGTCGACCAGCGAGGACACGCCCGCGAGCTCCTTCTGCACCAGCGCGATCTGCTCGTCATAGAGTGCGAGCTGGCCCTCCAGCGACGACAGCTCCTTGTCCAGGAAGTCCTTCAGGTCGTTGAGCGCCTTGATCTGCGTCGCCAGGCCGTCCTTGCGGGCACGGAAGACCAGCACTTCCTGTTCCATCGCGAGCGCGACGGAGCTGTCGTCCTTGCGGCGCATGAGCTGGTTGGGAAACGCGATGTCCTCGTTGTCTGCCAGCTCGGCCTGGAGCCGGGCCTTGCGGGCCAGCAGGTTGACGTTGGCGAGCGCCAGCAGGCTGATGTCGCCGCGGCCGGTGATGACCTCGCGCTCGAGCCGTGTGGTGTTGTCGTCCTCGCGGGTGCGCACGCCGCCGGCAATGCTGACCGCCTGCAGCACCGTCAGTCCCGGACGGTAGGGGAATTCGCCGGGCGTGGTCACCTGGCCGGTGATGTAGAAGGGCCTGAACTGCACCACCTCGACCGACACGTCCGGCGAGCGGCCGAGGCCCATGCGCTGTTCGAGCATGTTGCCGATCGCCACGCCGAGCGCGCCCGGCGCCTTGCCGGCGGCGTCGATCTCGCCGGCGAAAGGCAACGCCAGCTTGCCGTCGGCGCCGACGGTGAACTGGTCGTTGAGCGCCGACCATTCGAAGATCACGTCCTTGGACGCCCGCCATTCGTAGATCTTGAGGCGGACCTTGTCCTGCGGGCCGAGCAGATATTCGGCCGCCCGGGCCTGGCCGAGGCAGAAGGAAGCGGCGGAAAGGGCGAGGGCGGCGGCGAGCGCGATCCTGCCGCACGTGCCCGAACCCGACCTCGTTGCACTGCATAGCGGTGAAAGCTGCATGTCCTACCCCTAGATTCTCAGGATGTATTCGGGCTCGATGCGTCCGGTGACGACATGGGCCATTGCCAGGAGATTGCCGCGGAGCCTGCCGCGCCGATCGACATAGGGCTCCGGCCGCAGGCTGCGGACGATGTTGGCGGCGACGTTGCGCGCCATCAGCGGTAGCGCGAAGCTCGCCGGCACCGTGCCCTTGCGGATCAGGTAGACCGGGTTGACGACCTGCGAGTAGCCGAAGCGGACGCCGCTGACCCGCCCGGCCTTGAGGCCGAGATGCACGCCGACGATCGAGGAGATGCCGACCACGCGGCCGCGCGCGCGCAGCTGGCTGGTGAAGTCGATGTCCTCCTGCCAGCCATAGAGCACCAGCCGCTCGTCGAAGCGCAGGCCTCCGATGCATGCCGCTCGGATCGACATGTTGCAGCCATAGGCGCCGACATGGTCGGCGATCTCCGGCACGGCCGGGGCGGACGACTTGGCTTCCGCCAGCGCGGCCCTGGCCTCCTGCCAGTCGACGCCGGCGTTGCGGGCGCCGTCCATGACGGCGTGGCCCATGATGACGGCAAAGTCGGGATGCTCCGCGAACCCCGCCTCGACGCGCTCCAGATAGTCGTCGGCGGGCACGAAATCGTCGTCGAGGAAGGTGATCACGTCGAAGCGCCCGCCGGCATGTTCGAGCGCGGTGTTGCGCTGGGCGGTAAGGCCCTTCCTGCCGAAGACGGGGACGACCCGAAAGCGCGCCACCGGGGGGATATCGACATGCGTCGCGTCGGGCGCCGAGACCACGACCTCGTCGGGCGGCCGGGTCTGGCGCTCCAGATGCGCGAGCAGTAGGGCCAGCTGCTCGCTGCGTCCGAGCGTCGGTATCGCCACCACCATCCTCATGCGCAATCCCATGCCGTGGTGTTGCCCGGCTCCGGGCAGATTCATCCGTGTCGAGCCTAGAGGGCGCGATGCCGGCGGGCAGCCTGCAAAAAAGGAGCGCCGGGGCCGGCGCATGCGCCGTTGGAGGTATGCAGCGGGACCGGGCGAGGTACGTTCCGTACCCCTTGGGCATAGACGGCCCGGCAACCCGATTGGCCAACTTGCCGGGCCGCCGGCGCAATCGGAGACTGTCGGGCAATCCGCGGCTTCGAGAGTTCGACCTCATGCGCCACGCAAGTCCGACCGAACTGGTCACGGCCGAGCAATTCGCGCCGACCGCGCGCCTCGACATGCCTGGGGCGCGCCCGGCCGTGGAACGCCGCGTGGCCATCGTGCACGACTGGTGTCCCGATTTCAGGGGAGGCGAGCGAGTGCTGGCGCAGATCTGCCGGCATTTCCCCAATGCCGACGTCTTCACCCTGTTCGATTTCCTGCCGGCCGATGTGAAGGAGCAGTATTTTCGCGATGTCGAATTCCACGCCTCGGTGGCCAACCGGCTGCCGCAGATCAGGAAATTCTACCGTTCGCTGTTCTTCCTCTGCCCGTTCCTCATCGAGCAGTTCGACGTGACTGCCTACGACATGGTGATCTCGTCCTCGGCCGCGTTCGCGCGCGGCGTGATCACCCGGCCGGACCAGCCGCATCTGTGCTACGTGCACAGCCCCGTGCGCTACGCCTGGGACGAGCAGTTCTCCTATCTCGCACAGGGCAAGCTCGGCTTCGGGCCGAAGGGCATGCTGTTCCGCTACATGCTGCACCGGCTGAGGGAATGGGACACCCGCACCGCCCACGGCCCGGACCTGATGCTGGCCAATTCCAACTATGTGCGGTCGCGCATCAGGCACATCTACGGGCGCGACGCGCGCGTGGTGTTCCCGCCGGTGGCGCTCGACGAACTCGATTTCGTGGCCGACAAGCACGACTACTACGTCTCGGCCTCCTTCCTGGCGCCCTACAAGCGCACGGACCTCGTCATCCAGGCGTTCAACGAAATGCCGTCGCGGCGGCTGGTCATCGTCGGCGAAGGGCAGCAGTCCGCTGCGCTCAGGGCCATGGCCGGCCCCAATGTCAGCTTCGCCGGATATCTGCCGCGGCACGACTATGTGAGGACCGTGGCCGAGGCGCGGGCCATGGTCTTTGCAGGATGCGAGGATTTCGGCATCGCGCTCGCCGAGGCGCAGGCCTGCGGCACCCCGCTGGTCGCCTTCGGCCGGGGCGGTGCCGTCGACATCGTCCGCAGGCTGGGCGCGACGGAGCGGCCGACGGGGATCCTGTTCGAACGGCAGACGGTTGCGGCGCTGAGGCAGGCCGTCGAGCATTTCGAGGCGAACCGCGACCTCGTGGCGCCGGAGGCGTGCCGCGAGAACAGCGAGCGCTTTTCCGAAAAGCGCTTCGACTGCGAATTCCTGGACGCCGTGGGCGCGGTACGCTCCCTGCAGGCCGTCACTGCATGATGACGTCCATCGCGGCTTCCTGCTGCAGACCGCCGGCCTCCAGCATCGCCAGCAGATAGAGTTCGGCCGACGTGTCCCAGCGGAACAGCGACGTCCGCTGCCTGCCGCGGGCGATCATGTCCCGTCGGCGCTCGGACGACCGGTACAGTTCCATGAAGCGGTCGAACCAGGCGTCGGCGTCGTCGGGCGAGGCGTAGAGGGCGGCGTCGCCGCAGATTTCGGGCAGGCTTGCCCGGTCCGACACGATCACCGGGCAGCCCAGGGCCATCGCCTCGAGCGGCGGCAGGCCGAAGCCCTCGGCGAAGGAGGGGAAGGCCAGGCACATCGAATCGCGCAGCAGGGCGGCCAGCTCTGCGTCGGTAAGCCGTCCCAGCCAGGAGAGGTTGGGCGCTTGCTCGGCGTCGGGCAGGTTGAACACGCGCGCGTCCGACATGCCGGCTATGGCGACGCGCAGGCCGACCGTGTGCAGCCTGTCGGCCATGCCGACGATGAGGCCGGCGTTCTTGTGCGGCGCGCTGCTGCCGACGAGCACGATCGTGCCTTCGCCGGCGGCCATCTGCGTCTTCAGCGAATGCCGGGCCCGCCAACCCGCGGCGTGCTCGTGGCCGTTCGGCGCCACGAAGATCTTGCCCGGCGCGCAAATGCCGTGCCGGACGAGTTCGCGCGCCGAATGGTGCGATACGGTGGAAACGCACTCGGCCTTGCGGCCCAGGACGGGCAGCAGGACCCGGTAGAGCGCGCGGAAGCTTGGCGCATAGCTCTGCGGAAAGTTGCGAGTGTTGGTGTCGTGGATGCAGACGATGTGCTGGGCGGCCACGACGGGGCCGGTGTTGCAGAGGCTGAGCAGCCCGCCCTTGACGTGCATCGGCAGCATCAGCTGTTCCCAGGCGTGGCCGCGCAGATAGCCGACGACGCGGGCGCGGACGGCAGTAAGCTCGATGTCGACGATGGCATCGGGCGGAACGAGCAGCTCGATGTCGAGATGGTCGGCGACGGCAGGGTGGGACACCAGCAGCCGGTCGATTGCGCTGACGATTTCGCGTGCGTAGCGCTGTACGCCCGTCAACGGCTGGGCGAGGAAACGGCCGTTGATGGCCCAATGGCGCGCCATGAGCTTCCCGCGGGATGGGACTGCGGCTCTTACTCTGCCTTGAGGGGCGAGGGACGTCATTTCGGCCATTGGAACTGCCGCCTGGCACGGGCTCAGCAGATCGGAGCCGCCGCACCTCCCAAGGAGGCGCGTGGGAGTAGGCCGATACCTCCAAGGTGTGAAAGTCCGCATCCTCCGGCCATGCTAGGGTTCGGGACCAGACAGGCAGCGAAGCGGCGCGCTGAGGATCGGAGGACACCGACCGATGGGCGCAGCCAAGCTGCCGGGCACGGGACGATGGTTGCACGACGAGCGCCGGATGGGGCTCACGCCGGTGCCATCCGCGAAGACACCGGGCGAAGCCGTTGCTCTTTCCCGCGGCCGTAGCCGCCGCTGGACCATCAACGGCGACTTCGTCAACCTCAACCCCAACGGCGTGGCGCGCTATGCCCGCGAAGTCACGCTCGCCCTCGATGCGCTGGTGGCCGAAGGCCATCCGCTGGCGCGCGGGCTGCATCTCGACCTCGTCGCGCCGCGCCCGGTGCAGCTGCCGCTCAGCGCCATCGGCGTCCGGGTGGTTCCGGAATACGGCCGGCCGCGCCTGCCGCAGTTCTGGGTCCAGCTGCAGCTGCCGCGGCACGTGCCCGGCGGCCTGCTGAGCTTCTGCAATCTCGCGCCCGTCGTCCCGAGGCGGCACATCGTCTGCATCCACGACCTGCACACCCTGCTGATGCCGGAAAGCTACGGCCGGCTGTTCCGCTGGGCGCATCGCATCATGCTGCCGATCCTCGGCCGGCGCGCGGCGCGCATCACCACGGTCTCGCAGCTGTCGCGCCAGCACCTGGCCGCCTGGCACGTCGCCGCGGCGGAGAAGGTCACCGTCACCTACAACGGCGCCGACCATGCCGAACGCTGGGACGCCGGCCGCGCGCGGCTGTGGGCCGAGACGGACAGGCCCTATGTGACGTGCCTGGGGCGCGACCAGAAATACAAGAACGTCGAACTGCTGCTGAGGCTCGCGCCGCTGCTCGACGCCATGGGTCTCGACGTGTGGATGGCCGGGGATGTCGGCGAGGCCGAACTCTTGCGCCACGCATCGCCGCTGCCGGGCAACCTCAGGCTACTCGGGCGGATCGGCGACGACGACTTCAAATGGGCGCTCGCGGGCGCGCTGTGCTTCCTGTTTCCCTCGCGCATCGAGGGCTTCGGCCTGCCTGCGGTGGAGGCGATGGTGGCCGGATGCCCGGTCGTCGCCTCGACCTCGCCCTGCCTGCCGGAAGTGTGCGGCGATGCGGCGCTCTATGCCGATCCGGACGATCCGGACGCCTGGGCGGAGGCGATCCGCAGCCTGCAGTTCAGGCCGGATCTCAGGCACAGCCTGATCGAGGCCGGCCGCATCCGCGCCGGCAACTACACCTGGCGCGGCATCGCCGAGACCTACCTCAGGCTCATGGCCGAGGTGGACATGACGGTTTCATCCGAGGCGTGATCGATCAGGCGGACGCCGGCGTGCGGTTGCCGGTCTTCCCCGCCGCGTCGCCCATGCCGTTCGACATCAGCAAATCCCGCCAGCGCGACAGGAACCGGGCCTTGGTGAACGCCGCAGCCATCGTCCTGAGACGATTGGCCGTCGCGGCCTTCTCCGCCGGGTCTCGCGCCAGTGCCGCATCGATGGCGTTGGCGATGGCAGCCGGATCGACGGGCGGAATCTCGATGCAGACACCGTCGACGGCCTCGACCAGGGCACTGCCGGCCGAGACGATCGGCAGCAGCCCCATATAGGCTGCTTCCAGCGCGGGCATTCCGAAGCCTTCCAGCAGGCTCGGCAGCAGGAAGGCTTCCGCATTCCCATAGAGCCAGCGCAGCTCGGCGTCGGGCACGTAGTCGAGGATCCGGACGCCGGGCACGGTGCGCGCCAGCTCGACGATCTCCTCGTGACCCGCCCCTCTGGATCCGCAAAGGACATAGCGGATGCCCCGGCGATGGAAACCGCCGTCGCGGTACGCCCGCAGCGCGGTCGTCTGGTTCTTGCGGGTCTCGAAGGCGCCGACGGTCAGGATGAACGGCGGCTCGAGCCCGTCGACCGGCTTGGCGGGACCCTCGAACAGTTCGCTGCGGACATAGAGCGGAATGGTCGTGAGGAAGCGGAAGTCCGACCCGTAGAGGGAGACGAAGCTGTCGCGTGACCAGTTGCTGACGAAGACGACGCCGGGGCCGATGCGCGCGATCTTGCCATAGGCGTGGCGGTAGCTCTGAACGGTGCCCGGATGGTAGAGCGCCGGGTGGGTGAGCGGCCCGGTGTCGTGGCACAGCACGATGTCGTCGGGCGCCAGCGCCGACCTCAGGACGTAGAGCGGGTCGAGGAACAGCCTGAAGCCGCCGCGGCCGACGTCGTCGCGGATCAGCAAGCGCTCGCTGTTTCCGGCGAAGCCGATCTCGGCCATCATCAGCCGCGCCGAAAGCTTGCGGAACAGCCCCTCCGGGCCATGGCGGCCGAGCCGCCAGTAGCGGACGTCGGCCACATCCGGCACGAATTCGCGGCAGAGATCCTTGGCGATATGGTAGGCGCCGGTGCGGTTGACGATCGACAGCGAGTTGTCGATCAGGACACGCGGCGTGGAGACGGTTCGGTCCGCCCGGGCCGGCCGGCGGGACTGCAAACCGCGTCCAATCAGGTCCGACGTCATCTGGTCAACCGCTCGCGGGAAGGCTCTGCACATGAGGCTAGCATTTCGACGGCGGCGCGGCCCACTACACGTTGGAGGTAAGCCCGCGGGCATCGGCGACGCGCGGTCTTGCCGTGCGAACATCGGCGCGTCCCGGGCCGCTACGCCTTTTGTCTGCCGAGGTCGGCAGATTGGCGGGCCTGACAGGGCTCGGATTTCCCGGAATGATGGCTTTCGGCGGTGTTGGGCGAGTACGTGCCTGTTGATCACAGGAGCTGGCTGATGCGTGCGACCGAGAGCCATCCCCAGGTGGCTATCCTCACTCCCGTGTTCAACGGCGAGCGTTTCCTCGACGAAACCATGCGGTGCGTGCAGGCGAGCGACTACCCCAATCTGGTGCATGTCGTCCTGGACAACGCCAGCACCGACCGCACTCAGGAGATCATCGCGAGCTATGGAGGCGGCCGCGTGCCCGTCGTGGCGCGGCGCAATCCCGCCACCATCCCGCTGTGCGACAATCTCAATGCCGTTGCCGCCACGGCCCCGGCCACGGCGAAATATGTCCGCTTGCTCTGCGCCGACGATCTGATCGCCCCCACGGCGATCTCGCGCATGGTCGAGGTGGGGGAGCGCAGCGACGATATCGGCGTCGTCGGCTGCCTGTGCGCCGACGTCGGCAATCTCGGGTCGGAGCTCGATCCCGACACCGACGTGTTTCCCGGGCCGGCGGTGGTCAGGGCCTATCTGCGGCGCGAGACGATGGTGCTATCGGGCACGCACCTGTTGTTTCGGAAGGCTGCCTTCGATGCGGGGCACCCGCCTTACGATCCGACGATGAGCTCGTGCGACGCCGATTGCGCCATCAGGGTGTCGATGCGCGGTTCCTTCGGCTTCGTGCATGAGGTGCTCGCCACGTTCAGGCACCACGAGGACAGCCATTCGGCGACCGTCGCCACCGTCAACGGTGAGCACCTGTTCGAGTGGCTGCTGCTGCTCGACAGATACGGGCCCCTGGTCATGAGTCGAGGCGAATATCGGGACTGCCGCGGGCTCTATCGGAGGTATCTCCTGCGGCGGTCGCTGCTGCCGCTGATCAGGAGCGGGAACCCGCGCCTGCTGGCGCTGCAGATGAAGCGCCTTGCCGAAATCGACGATGCGGCGGGGCCGCTCGACTTCGCCGCGGCATTGAGCGAATGGCTCTATTTCGTCGTCTCGGGCCAGAGGCATCGGGTAGGCGCCCCGCGCAAGTCTTTGCCTAGAGCGCCCGAGAAGCCGATCTGTCCGTGAGTTCGGCGGCAATCGCCGGCGCGTCGGTCGGCAGCGTCACGCTGGCAAACAGTTCGCGCAGGTAGCCGACGTCGTACCAGAAGCGGAGGAAGAATTCCTGCCGCGGCGACGGGACGAAATATGCCAGGCCAAGCACCGGCAGCGAGGCGAGCAGCTTGAGCAGTGCGGCGGGCCCGACCTGCTCGCCCTGCATGCGCCTGATCTTCTGGTCGCTGATCCCGTCCCAATAGGCGCGGCGCGCGGCCCAGCTGCGCTCCAGGCGCTCCCGCGGGATCTTGTGGCCGACACGCATGCGCCCATTGTGGAGGATGGCCGCGCCCTGCTTGCGCAGGCATTCGACCACGAGTTTCTCCTCGCCGCTCAGCAGCACCTTGCCCACCCGGCCGAGCTGCGGCGAGAATGCGCCGACGGCAAGCAGCGCCTCGCGCCGGAAGATGACGTTTGCCCCCACGATGCCTGCCTCCCCGCGGAGGTCCTCGCCGCTTTCGACCTGCGTGAGGGACAGGAGCTGGCGCCAGCGGGGGCCGATTTGGCAGGATTGCCCGTCGGCATAGATGGGGTCCACGCGTCCGCCGATGATGGCGCAATCGGGCGGTGCCGAACGGACCGCATGCAGGGCCTCGCCGATCCAATCATCCGCCGCCACGACATCGTCGTCGAGATAGGCGATCCAGTCGGTACGGGTGGCGGCCAGCGCGGCGTTCCGGGCAGTCGCGAGCCCCGGCCTGTCGACACGGATCAGGCCTGCATGCGGCCACTGCGCGGCCGCGGCCGCGATCTTCAGCCTTTCGCTTTCCGAGGACGCGCTGTCAACCACGAGCACGGGGGGCATTGCCCGCGCGCGGCCGCCCAGCAGCGACTGCAGGCATTCAGCGAGGTCGCCGCTGCGATTGTGCGTGCAGATCGCTATGGTCAGCATCGATCGGGGCATTGGCGGTCCGACGTTTCGGGTCCGTTCGGCGGACTATTGCCTGGCGTCACTGTTTTCAGGAACACGCTCCAGCCAGATCTCGCGCCACCAGGAATAGATGCTGCGCGGGCACATCATCCGGTCATGGCTGTAACAGCCATGGCACACGGCGTCTTCGAGTATGATGGCGGGCCTCTTCAAGCCGTGCAGCTGTCCATTCTTCTCGTCGACGAACTTCTCGATCCTGGTCAGGACGCGATAGGTCTTTCCGCAGGATGGCACCATGTCCGCGTCGAACTGGAGCCTGCCGTTGCCGCCGGTGATGTTCAGCGTCGCCAGGATTTCCTCGTATGACTTCACCCTGACGAGTTCGCCCGGCTGAAGGTCGAGAGGTTCGCAAGGGGTGGCCTGGTTGACCGCGAACTTGCCCTTCCGGGCGGGGTAGGGGAGGCCGCCGCGCAGCTTCTGGAACCGGTCGTAGAGCCACCGTCCCGGTTTTCCCAGCGTCCTGCGATTGGCCATCGTCAGCGTCACATAAGTCGCATAAGCGAACGAGTGCCACATTTCGGAAGGCGAAGCGTTACCGGACGTGAAGTCTTCCAGATACTGGCCGAAGCTCCACCATTTCAGCGTCGTCGTGTAGGCGAGCAGCCGCGTCGCCTGGCAACTGTACCGGCGCTGCTCCGGCGGCCGGCCGTCGCTGACGGCGTCCAGAAGCTGCTGTTCGGTGCAGCCCGCGCGACGGGGCGACGGCCTGGTCGTGGCCGGCGACGCAGCGACCTCGACGGGCTTCAGCCAGTCGTCCTTCCAGAACAGCAGGCATCCTGCCTGGCAGCCGCCGTGGGCGCTGCCATCGCAGCGCAGGCTGAGGTGAACCGCGTTTTCGAGCTTCAGTCCCTTGTAGGCGCCCGACACTGTGTCGCAGGACTTGTGGGCCCTTTTGTAGACGCGGAAGCGCTGCCCGCAATATTGCAGCATCTCCGGCATGAACGGCATGCTTTCCAGCTCGCCGTTCGCATCGAGCGTCGCCAGGATCTCCTCCTTGCTCCTGACCTCGACCAGGTCGCCGGCACCGAAGATCGAGCTGCCGGCAAATCCGCTGCGGACAGCACTGTTCGGGGTTGTGGTGGGGCCTTCTGCTTCTCTGGACAGCACATGCGGGGCAGCGGTCATTCATGATCTCCGCGTTACCAGGAGCGCGAAAGGCCCGCATCCCGGCGACCCCCGCGGTGATTGCACAGCGCCGGATGTTATGTGCCCCGGCTTGAACGGGACATGAGCGCGACGACGTCATTTTGGTCGAGACTACGCCATAGGAATTACGACCCGCGACACTGCATCGACCGTAGTCAGTACTGGAGCGGGAGCATGCGGAAATGGGAACATCGAGCGACCGGCGAGGCGCGGGCGCGCCCGCCGTGCGACGTCGGCAAGGTCCGGTGTCTGGCCGAAAGGAACACGGAAGCATGGCCGCAAGGGCGGGTTCCCACTTTCGCCGAGCGCCGATCGCCGGCGCTTCCCGCCCCGTGGGACATGACGAGGCCGCTGCCGACGTCCGGCGGACGAACGGCGTCAACAACTGGCAAGCCCGACCCCCGCTCGGGACGGGTCTGGGCAAGGTCGCGAACTGGTGTCTCGACGGGAACGGGGGATGAAGCCGGTGCTGCCAAGGCCGATGGCAGGCCGGCCAAACGGGGGGCGTGTAGAAACATGAACTTGAACGTCAGGGAATCGGCTGTCAGCCGCGACGGCGATCCGTCGGTGGCCGGCGAATATCACAGCGTCGCGAAGCTGCGGCACTCGAGCATCCGGGGCGGCATCGCCAAGCTGGCCAGCCAACTGGCCAATGTGGCGATCAGGCTGCTGTTCATCGCGATCCTGTCGCGCCTGATCCACCCGGCCGATTTCGGCCTGTTCACGATGGCCGTCGTGCTCGTCGGCCTGTTCCAGGCCATCGCAGGCGGGGGCATCGCCAGCGGCGCCATACAGAACAAGGAACTGACCGAGAGCCAGCTCTACTTCCTCTTCGTGTTCACGGTGCTTCTGTCGCTGTTCGTCTCCCTCGGCAGCTACGTGCTTTCGCTCTTTGCGGCGCAGTTCTACCACGACCCGCGCATCTCCGCGCTTGTCCTGGCGCTGATACCCTCTTTCGTGCTGACGTCGATTGGTTCGGTTCCGGTCGCGCTGCTGCAGCGCCAGATGCGCTTTGGCGCGGTGGCCGCGCTGGATGTCGTCTCGGGCCTTGTCAGCTCCGCCCTTGGCATTGCCCTGGCATTCATGGGCTACGGCTACTGGGCGCTCGTGGCCTCGGCAGTGGCATGGCCGGCGGTCAACAGCATCGGGGCATGGATCGTTTCGGGGTGGGTGCCGCGGCCATCCCGCGATGCGAGCGGCGTCCGGCCGCTGATCCACATGGGAGGGACGGTCGTCGTCAACACGATCGTCGTCTACCTGGCCTACAACGTGGAGAAGATGCTGCTGGGCCGCTACTGGGGCGCGGATGCGCTGGGGCTCTACGGCCGGGCGAACCAGCTCTCGACATTGCCGCCCTCCCAGCTGAGCCAGTCGATCGGACCGGTCGCATTCGCCGCGCTTTCCAAGCTGCAGGATCAGCCGAAGGGGCTCAGAAGGTACTTCTTCGACTTCTTCTACCTCATGAACTGCGCGACCGTGCCCACCTCGTTCCTGTTCCTGTTCTTCGCACCCGAGATCGTCGGGACGATACTCGGGGCGGAGTGGGCCGGCGCAAGCGAGGCTTTCCGCCTGCTGGCGCCGAGCGTGCTCCTTCTCGGGATGATGAATCCGCCCGGCTGGCTGCTCTTTGCGCTCGGGCTACAGCGGCGGTCGCTGGCCATCGCGATCGTCATCGCGATGCTGTGCATCGGCGCCTATCTCATCGGCCTGCCCTATGGGCCAAACGGCGTTTCCGCAGCCTATTCGACGGTGCTGGCGCTGTGGCTGATCCCGCATCTGATGTGGTGCTTCCACGGCACGCCGATAAGGCTGGGGGACATATTCCGGGCTGTCGGGCCATCGCTGGTCGCCGGGCTGGCAAGCGCGGCGATGGCCTTTGCTGCATTGCAGGCATTCGCAACGGAGGCGGGGCCGGTCATCCGCCTGCTGCTCGCCTGCGGACTCATGGGGCCCCTCCATCTCTTCATCCTGCTCGTCGTGCTCGGGCAGCGGCGAAGGTTCGTCGAACTCTACTCGGACATCAGGCTGAACTATGAGGCTGTGACATGAACGACCATTGGCGAATTCCAGGGCGTGGCCTCGCAGCAGCGGTACTCTGCTCCCTGTCGATATGGGGATTGCCGGCGCGCGCGGATCTGCTGTGGGGCGTGAACGGCCATCCGTTCACGGCCTATCCGGGGATCGGAATCGAGCGCCAGCTCGACTACCTCCGCGACCTCGGCCTCCGCTCCTATCGCGTCAACGTCACGGGCGCCGACACCGCCGACCGCCTTGCCGAGCTGGTCGCCGCCGCCAGGCAGCGCTCGATCGACATCCTGCCCGTCCTCACCCCGGCCGGGCTCGATCTCGACAAATCCGCCCCGGACGAACTCTATGCCGGGGCGCGCAGGCTGGCGCTGACCCTCGGCACCCGCTTCAAGTCCGAGATACGGGTGTGGGAACTCGGCAACGAGATGGAGAACTATGCCATCATCCAGCCTTGCGAGCAGCGCGACGACGGTACCCAGTATCCGTGCTCCTGGGGCCCGGCGGGCGGCGTCGAGGCGCTGGAGTATTACGGTCCGCGGTGGGGGAAGGTGAGCGCCGTGCTGAAAGGGCTCTCGGACGGCATGACTGAGGCCGACCCGACCATCCGCAAGGCGATGGGGACCGCCGGCTGGGGCCATACCGGGGCGTTCGAGCGCATGCGGAAGGACGGCATCGCCTGGGACATCACCGTCTGGCACATGTATGGCGAGGATCCCGAATGGGCCTTCGAGAAGCTCGCGCGCTACGACCGGCCGATATGGGTCACCGAATTCAACAATCCCTATGGCAGCCAGCGCAGCGAACAGCAGCAGGCCGAGGGGCTGAAATGGGCGATGTCGCGGCTGCGCCAGATGCAGCGAAAGTACCGGATCGAGGCGGCCCACATCTACGAACTGATGGACGAGCCCTACTGGACCCCGAGCTTCGAGGCCGTCATGGGGCTGGTGCGGGTGACCGGCAGCGCTGAAAAGGGCTGGTGGCCCGGCGAGCCCAAGCCGGCCTATGCCATGGTCAGGGACCTGATCAGGGGGCCGCGGCCGCCGGCGCTGCCCTCGCGCGACTGCGATCTGAAGGCGATCCGGACCGTCGAGCCGATCGCGCACCGGCAGGCGAGCTTCGGCTATTGCCTGGTGCTGGGCCGCAGCGACGGCGGCGACGACATGGCGCGCTGGGCGATCGCGCTGGAGAGCGGCGAGGCGAGCTATTTCGACATGGCGATCGCCTTGCTGCGCTCGGACGAGTTCAGCGCGCGCTACACGCCGTTCAGCATGTCCGACCGCGCCTATGTGGGTTTTCTCTATCGCCTGCTGATGATGCGCGACGGCGACGCCTACGGGGTCGAGAGCTACGCCCGGCAGTTGCGGACGGGAACCATGGCGCGCGAGGACGTGGCCATCGGCATGATGACGTCGAGCGAGTTCACCTTCAAATTCGCCGTCCAGCTCGGCAGAGACACGAGCGTGACCGGCGCGGTACCACCGGGTTGAGCGGAGCGTCGTGCGTTCGAACGAACGCAAGGAGGACGGCCAGCTCTTTGAAGCTGGGGAATCCTTTGCGTTCGGGCACTGCTGCTTGAAGCTGGACGCTTCAGGTTCAGCCGACCGCCAGCGCCCCCCGCGTCCGGTCCCGGCAATCGGCCTCTGAGCCCCGCGGGGGCATGCTCCGCTGAAGCAGCGGTGCCCGCCAGGCACAGGACTGCAACCATCAGGCTTGCAAAAGGGGCGTCAGCGGTCTCGCGAGCCGCCGCTGACGCCAGCAGCCGGGCCGGATGTCCGTGACGCCAGGCTGGATGCAGCGAGGGATGCCGTGGCTGCTCCAGGCGGCCGTTGCCCTCACGCCATCGAATAGCGCGGCGTCTCGTGCGTCTCCGTTTTGAAATGCCCGGCGATCCAGCATGTCGCGTCGTCGAGCGTTTCGAACAACTGGTGACAGCCGGTGAGGCGGCCGTAGCCCGTCTCGAGGAACCATCCCCCCTTGACCGAATAGAGTTCCTCGTCGACCTGCGTCAGCACGGCCACCAACTGGTTCGACCGCATCACCAGCAGGCCCTGTTCCCCGCCGTCGACTGTGCCCAAGCGAATGTCCAATAAGGAAAAATCACGCAAGTCGCTGCCGCATGGCAGCATCGAAGTGTCCATCAGAGCAGCCCTCAATCCGCAAAACAGCTACTTCAATCACTTCACGCCCGTCCCGCATTGCAGACAGGTATATACATCCCACAACTTGCTCTGCATTTGTTAGCCGAAAGTGGCCACTACTTCAAGTGGTGAGCCACGTTCCAGGCACGAGTTCCTGTGGAAATCCCGGGTTTATCCCGTTGAAACGGCCGGCCGAGAATTCGCAAATTTCCGTGATGCTGAACGCTGCTTCGTCTTCAGAGAAGGCGCAGCTTTCGGGCAAAGAACGCTTCGGCATGCTGTTCGGGCGCACGGCACTCCATGCCCCGCAACCGCGCCAGTCCCTGAAAAGTCCCCCTGTCGAACCAGTCCTTCGAGCGCTGCGTGCCGAAATGCTCGCGCAGCAAGGCCAGCTTCCTTTCCATCGTCTCGCTTGTCAACGGTACGAACACGTTTGGCCGGCCCAGATCGCCGTCCCATTTGGGAATCTCGTATTCCAGCACCAGGTGGTCACGGAACAGGTTCCAGGTCAGCTGGTTGACGACCCGGTGGTCCTGGTGGGCGTCGGCCTGGGCATGGGTCAGCACGAGATCGGGCACCGCCCGGCCGCGCAGCTCGATCAGCCATTGCTTGATGGCCCGGAGCTGCTCCGGAAAATAGCTGTCCTCGAAGTCGGCGACCGCGATGCGCGCCTGCTCGGCGCCGGCGAGGAAGGCCTGCGCGGAGGCCGTTGCCTCGGCGGCGCGCGGGCCGGCAGCACTCAGCACGCACCAGTCGACGCTGAGGCGGATGCCCTGGGCGATCAGGCTGAGGATGGTGCCGCCGGCGCCGATCTCGATGTCGTCGGAATGCGCGCCGAGGCACAGCAGCGAAAGATGCTCGCCCTCCCGCGCCAGGCCCAGGCTCCTCATGAAGCGGCCTTGATGACGTTGCGCCTGGCGCGTTCGGCCCGCACGGCTGCATTCCACGGCATCTCGCCGTTCTCGACCATGTCCTCGAGCGACTGCCAGTCGCGCAGGGTGTCCATCGAGCGCCAGAAGCCCTCGTGCTTGTAGGCCATCAGCTTGTTGTCGGCGATCAGCCGCGCGAAGGGCTCGAGCACCAGCTCCTCGCCGTCGTTCATGTAGTCGAAGATCTCCGGCCGGAAGATGAAGTAGCCGCCGTTGATCCAGATGTCCGACGTGTCGGTGCCGCGCAGCGCACGGACCCGGCCGGTCTCGTCGATGTCGGCGAGGTGGTAGGTGAGGGGCGCGCGCACGGCCAGGAAGCAGCCATACATTCCGCTGGCCTCGAACCTGGCGAGCATATCGTTGAGATCGACGTCGGTGAGCCCGTCGGCATAGTTGGCCAGGAACATCTTCTCGTCCTTGACCTGGTTTCTCGCCGCCCACAGGCGCTCGCCGATGTTGCGCCAGATGCCGGTGTCGAGCAGCGTGACGCGCCAGTCCTTGACGCCTTCGTTGAGCAGCTGGATGTCCTTGCCGCCGCCCGAGACGACGCAGTCGGCGAAGGTCTGGGGCCGCGTGTTGAGGAAGAAATCCTTGATGACGTTGGCCTTGTAGCCGAGGCAGAGGACGAAGTCGTCGTGGCCGTAGTCGCTGTACCACTGCATCACGTGCCGCATGATCGGCTGCGGTCCGAGCGGGATCATCGGCTTGGGGATGCTCTCGGAATATTCGCGAATGCGGGTTCCGCGCCCGCCGCAGAAAAGCACGACCTTCATGTTGAACGCTCCGCCGGATCGATGATGGTGACGTAGGGAATGGGCACGACGAACTTCGCGCCCCACGCCGCGACGTGGGACATCTGCCGGATGATCTCGTCCTTGAGGTTCCACGGCAGCACGAGGATGTAGTCGGGCTTGGCGTCGTCGATGGCGGAGACGGGCCGGATCGGGATGTGCATGCCGGGCGTGTAGCGGCCATGCTTATAGGGGTTGCGGTCGACGGTGAAGTCGAGGAAGTCGGTGCCGATGCCGCAATAGTTGAGCAGGGTGTTGCCCTTGCCCGGCGCGCCATAGCCGCAGATCCTCCTGCCTTCGTTCTTGGCCGAGATCAGGAAGGCCAGCAGGTCGCGCTTGGCCATGCAGGCCTTGTGGTCGAAGGAGGCGTAGGTGGACATGTTTGTCAGCCCGTGGCGGCGCTCGCGGGCGACGATCTCGCCGACGCGCACCGAGACGGGGCGCCGGGCCTCCTCGTGGGTGAGATAGACGCGCAGCGATCCGCCATGCGTCGGAAGTTCCTCGACGTCGACGAGGCGCAGGCCGTGGCGCTGCGCCATCATGTCGATGGTCACCAGCGAGAAGTACGAGAAATGTTCGTGATAGATAGTGTCGAACTGGTTCTCGGCGATCAGCCGCTCGACATGCGGGAACTCGAGCGTGACCGTGCCTTCCGGTTTCAGCAGGAGCTTCATGCCGGCGACGAAGTCGTTGAGGTCGGGCACCTGGGCGAGCACGTTGTTGCCGATGATAAGGTCGGCGGCGTTGCCTTCCTCGACCAGCTGCAGCGCCATCCGCTCGCCGAAGAAGTCGACGCGGGTGGGGATGCCCTTGTCGATCGCCGCGCGGGCGACATTGGCGGCCGGCTCGATGCCGAGCACGGGAACGCCGAGCGGCCGGAAGTGCTGGAGCAGGTAGCCGTCGTTGCTGGCGAGCTCGACCGCGAGGCTTTCCTGGCCGAGGCCGAGCCGCTGGGTGATCGCCTCGCAATAGAGCTTCGCATGCGCCACCCAGCTGGTCGAGAAGGACGAGAAATAGGCGTATTCGCTGAAGATCGCCTCGCGGCTCACATATTCCTTGAGCTGGACGAGATAGCAGGTGTCGCAGACCAGCACTTTCAGCGGGAAATACGGCTCCATCTGGTCGACCTCTTCGGCGCGCAGGAAGCTCTCGCAGGGCGGCGACATGCCGAGATCGACGAAGAGGTGGCTGAGGCGCGCGCCGCACAGGCGGCAGGCGGGCGCGAGGTAGGGGCTGGCGACGACGGATTCCCTGCCGGCCTCGAGCTTGTGTACGTTCATGCTCTGCTCCAGTCCCCCCGAGGTCGACGCGTGGTTGGGGTCACGCCTGGCCGACAATTCCTGGGCTTTCGATTGTGCCGGATGCGAGGATAGAGGCGGCGCCTCGCGGGTTCGATCTGCCCATACGATCTGGGGCGTCATCCGATAGGGCGGTCGAGCCTTAGCCTGCGGAGCCAAAAGGCGGTGTCGGTGGTAGGCGCGGCCGCGGCTCATCCCAAACGGGTATGCGGGCCGTTCCGGCCTGCCTCCATCGGCTGAGGCGGGCTACCGCTTAGAACACGCTTCCGCGCCGGCCCGCGCGAGCCAAGAATCTTGGTTCGGGACGTTCAGGGAGCGGGTGGAACCGTGCGCTTCGTCGAGACCGAATTGAGCGGTGCGTGGCTCGTCGAGCCGGAACCCGTTGCCGATGCGCGCGGCAGCTTCATGCGCACCTTCTGCGAGAACGAGTTCGCCGACCGGGGTCTCGAGACCCGCTTCGTCCAGCACAGCCAGTCGCATTCGATCCTGCGGGGCACGCTGCGCGGTATGCATTTCCAGCTTCCGCCGCATGGCGAGGTGAAGCTGGTCTCCTGCATCGGCGGCGCCATCTACGACGTCGTCGTCGATCTGCGCCCGGCGTCGCCCACGCTGTACCAGTGGGTGGGGGTGGAACTGACGCCCGAGAACCGGCGCCAGATCTACGTGCCGGAAGGGTTCGCCCACGGCTTCCAGACGCTCACCGACGATGCGGTGGTGTCCTACATGATCTCGCGGTTCTATGCGCCCATGGCCTCGGTCGGGGTGCGCTACGACGATCCGGTGCTCGCCATCTACTGGCCGCTGCAGCCGACGGCGATGTCGGACAAGGACCGGGCCTGGCCGCTGCTGGATGGGGACAGCTAGGGCCTTCCTGGATCGGCGGCGTCCGTCACCAGGCCATGGGCGCGCAGCAGCTCGGCCGCCGCGGCGAGTTCGCCGAAAGCGAGACCCGAGCGCTCGGCCATGGCGAGCAGCGAGTTTTCGCCGTCGGCGAGGTTCAGCACCCACAAGAGCCCCAGCGCGCTCAGGCCGGTCGCCTTGTCGCCGCCGAGCGCGGCGTAGAGGCCGCGGCGGCCGAGCTGCGGCTCGCCCTTGGGGCAAAGGCTGAGCGGCGTCCAGTCGCCCTCGACGATTGCGATCGCCTCCATGACGATGCGGTGCGATGCAGCCAGGTGCTCCGGCCGGATGAAATCGAGGTCGTCGGCGGAGGTGTGGTATTGCGGGAAGGTGCCGAAGGCGCTGCGCTGGAACAGCCCGACCGGCAGGTCGAAGCCCGGCGAACAGAACTGCCGCTCGTCGTAGCCATAGGGGGAGAAGTCGACGAGCTTGGCGGCGTCATGACCCCGGCCAAGCACGTGGGCCATCGCCCGGTCGATGAAGGCGTTGCCGCGGCGGCTGCGCTTGTAGGTCGGCCCGCCGCCGTCGCCGACGCAGGAGACGACCAGCCCGTGGTCGATGCGCCCAACCTTGTCCTCGTTGCGCGACAGCCAGGCCAGTGCGCCGATCGTGCCGGGGGCGAACAGGAAGCGGTAGCTGTAGCGCGTCCGGCGCGAGCGCAGGCCGGCTGCGATCGTGGCCAGCAGCGCCAGGCCCGAGCAGTTGTCGTTGGCGAGCGAGGGATGGCAGATGTGGGCGGAAAGCAGGAACTCGCGATCCGTGGTTCCGCAGTGGAGATATTCGCCATAGCTCAAATGGCCCGGCTTCAGCTCGGCGTCGATCTCCACCCGGTAGTCGCCCTCGGACAGTGCGGCCAGGCTGTCGTGGGCCATGCAGAAGCCCCAGTTCTCGACGTAGTAGGACGTCCGGTAGGGGATGAGGCCCGGCTGGTCCGGCAAGGTGTGGACGTGACGCTTCAGCTCGTCCAGCGTCACCACGCCGCTGAACGGGACGGAATAGTTCAGCACGTGCAGGTTGTTGTCGGCGAAGTCGAGCACAGTGCGGCCGGCGCTGTCCCTGATCGAGGCGCTGCGGACGTTCCACTCCTTCGGGATGGTCCAGTCGAAGGCGGCGGTGCCGGTGGCGACCTCGTGGCGTTCGAGCGGAACTGTCTCGGACACGATGCCCAGCGTTTCGCGCACCCCGTTTCCGGTGATGCTGCGGCAGATCGGATAGAGCCTGGCGGCGAGCGCGTAGATCCGGGCGCCGATGTCCTCGGACGATTCTGGCGCGATGGATCCGTGGTGCTCCATGGCCCGTGTCAGCCGGCCATGGACCTCAGCGCCGGCTCGGCATCGGGCAGGTGCCGCATCCTGGCGTCGATGATGCCGCTCGCCATCAGGTGCCTGATGTGGCCGATGCGCTGGAAGCGCGGCCCCTCGAATTCGTCAAGCGTCAGCCCCGAGCCGGTATAGGCGACATGGAGCTGTTTGGCGCCGGCACGGGCGTCCCATTTCGGCTGGAAGGCGGGCAGCCTGCTCGCGATCTTGTCGAAGCTGACGCGATAGGAGCGGCTGTCGGGGCCGGCGTCGGCGGCGAAGTCCAGCCGGCAGCCGGGCACCACTTGGGCGACGATCTCGGCGATGTCGCGGATGCGGTAGTTGTGAGCGGTCTGGCCGACGTTGAAGGCCTGGTTGTGGACAGCCTCGCGCGGCGCCTCCAGACCGGCGATGAAGGCGCGCGAAATGTCCTCGATGTGGACGATCGGCCGCCACGGGCTGCCGTCCGACTTGAGCAGGATGACGCCCTGGGTGACCGCCCAGGCGACGAGGTTGTTGAGCACGATGTCGAAGCGCAGCCGCGGCGACAGCCCGTAGGCGGTGGCCGGACGGAAGTAGACCGGCTCGAAACCGGCGTCGGCGAGCGGGGCGATGTCGCGCTCCGACATCACCTTCGACCAGCCATAGGGCGTGACCGGCTTCAGTTCGCCGGTCTCGTCGATGATGTCGGCGCCGGCCTGGCCGTAGTTGCTGCAGGACGAGGCGTAGAGGAAGCGCCGGACGCCGGCGGCCTTGGCGGCGCGCGCCAGCCGGACGCTGGCCCGGTGGTTGATCTCGTAGGTCAGGTCGGGGTCGAGATTGCCCAGCGGGTCGTTGGAAAGGGCGGCGAGATGGATCACCGCGTCGAAGCCTTCGAGATCCTGGGGCTCGGCGTCGCGGATGTCCTTGCGGACCCAGGGCACCGAGGGAGGGTTGCCGCCGGCGTCGAAGGTGCAGCGCCGGTAGAGGTCGCTGTCGTAGCCGCTTACCTGGTGGCCGGCCCCGAGCAGCATCGGCGTCATGACCGAGCCGATGTAGCCCAGGTGCCCCGTGACGAGAACTTTCATTGCGTCCCCCATGTGCCGGCGCCGCGCCGGGGCGGCTGCCATGTTCGGGTGCCAGCGGCGCGGGCCGCGACCCCCCGGGGGAAGTGTACATTTTCGGCCGCCGGGGAAGCGTCCGCAATAAGACGGCCGCTCATCGTCCAATGGGGGTAGCGGTGGCCATCGCGAGCATGATCGAGCGCTGCCCGGTTTGCCGCGCGCAAAAGGCCGTCCGCAGCGCCGCGGGCGGCCTTGGATTGCGGTCTTGTCCGGGCGACGCGTCAGACGTCGCCGGGGAAGAGATCGTTGAGCTTGTAGGCGACCTCGGTCCGGTTGGTGGCCTTGAGCTTCTTCATGATGTTGCGGATATGGACCTTCACCGTGCTCTCGCGCAGCTTCAGTTCATAGGCGATGATCTTGTTCGCCTTGCCACGGCGCAGCGCCTGGACGACCTCGACCTGGCGCGACGTGAACATGCCGGCCAGCGGGCGAATCTCATGGCTGCTCGAGTCGATGAGATGGCGCATGGCAAGCAGGCTGCTGGCGGGAACGAAAATGCCGCCGGCAATCGCCAGGTTGATCGCCTCGACGCAGACGTCCACCCCGACGGTCGTCGGAATGTAGCCGCGCGCGCCGCACTCCAGCGCCTTCATGATCTGCTTGAGCTCGTCGGTGTCGGCAAGGATGACGACCGGGACCGCCTTGAACTCGGCGGCAAGCCGCGAGATCTCGTTGGCCACGTTGGGATCCGCGGCCTTGCGGCCGCCGAGGTTGAGCAATATCGCCGACAGTGACGGGTGCAGATCCTTCTGCCTACGCCATTCGTCGATTGACCCAAGAGCCGTAACCTCCATGCCAAGGTCGTGATAGATCAAGGCCTTCGCCAGGCATTCGCGATCCAATGCTCTACTGTCGATTATGAGAAGACGTTCGTGGGGGCGGCGGTCGATCCCGCTGCCCGATGCCACCAGTTCTACGCCGCTCCTCGTAAGCGCCGTGGATGAATTGCCGCTATGTCCTGTGTTGGTCTCCATTGGTCATACGCCCTTTCCGCACACAGATCGCCCCTTCAGCGATCAGCACACCCCATGAACAACTACTAAGTGCCGGCTTTCATCCCCCTGATACGACGCACATACATCCGCATTCCCGCAGAGGCGCCGCCTTGCTTCCTCTCCATGATGTCTCCTGGTCCCAATCAAGAGAACAACGAGCCACGATAACTCAGTTTATTCTTTTTTCATTAACATATGTTAACCAATATAGACGATACGATACATCGTATCATCTTATCGGGCGGTGGCCTTGTGGTGATCGTTCTTTTCGGCGACGTACAGCGTCCGGCCTAAGGTGGGATTAGCCTAAGGTATAACGCTGCGAGCGCTGCTAGGAACATGCCCGGAGGCGAGCAACTTTTGTGGAGCCTGCGGCCAGCTATACTGCAGGTAGCCTTTGTCGAAGCCTGCAAGCTTTACGAGTTTCTGCCGGTTGAGGAACTCTACAGAGCCGGATCGAAACGAAACCATGTCCCGCTCGCGCAGTTCCCTGAGCGTCCTGTTGACGTGAATCTGCGTGAGCCCGAGCACGTCTGCGAGATCGTGCTGCGTCAGCGGGCAATCATAGCCCGCCTGGGTGCCGTAGGCTCCACCCGCGGCCAGCCGCTCCCCCAGTTCCAGCAGGAAATGCGCCGTACGTTCGAGGGCGCTGCGGCGGCAGACGCTGGTCAGCCGCTCGGCCGCGATCTGATGCTGGCGCGCAACCATGCGCGAGAACAGGGCGCCTAGCGTCGCGTTGCGGTCGAGCGCCTTGGCGAACGAATGTCCGGGGATTTCGAAGATCGTCGCCGCGGTGACCGCAATGAGGGAGTTGACGCTGCCTCCATCGGCGGAGGGCAGGTCCAGCACATCCCCCTTGAGGGGAGTGTCGATAATCTGGCGGTTGCCGTTCGGCAGGTGACGGCAGACGGAGGTCCAGCCCGACTGGACGATGAATATCCGGCTGTTGGTGTCGCCCTGGCGCCCGACAACCGTGTTTGTCGCATAGATCCTTGCGGTGGAGTCGAGGAAATCGACGTCGGCACCGGCATGCCCAAGGGCAATACCTGTCGGCAGGGACTGGAAGAATTGAAGCAGCGTTTGCTCGGCCATCACTTCTACTGGATCTATCCGCAGTGAAGGGCGCTAATCCCAGCCGCCGACCTTCATCGCGACTACGTCCCCATAGATCACAATACGCTCGGTGTTCGATCGACATCTGCCACGGCGAGCCGTCTCGGAAAGACGGAACGTCGAAGCCTCATCTGATATCATGTGCCCGAGGATGTCCATGGGGGTTATTGCCCGTAGGCATCTACGCCCATTGCACAATTTGACCTGCGGGCCATGCAGGCCGGAAACTCGGGGTGCCTGCGTGACAAGCGCCAGCACATCACGCGGCCTGTCCGTGTCACCGAGCGCGACAGGATAGGGGAGCCGCGGACCCCCCGACCCCCACCGCCCAGCGGCTCTCCTATCGCGCGCCTCGAATGCGCAGCCCCGGCGGCGCCGCTGACATTGCGGAACATTGCGAAGCGCGTCCGCCGCGGCGACGAGAATGCGGGCGCGGCCGTCAGGCCGTCCCTATCGTCCGCATGTGACGCAGGTCCGATGCATGGCTGTCGACATTGCCGTTGAACGCAGCGATCAGCCTGCGCGCCGCGATGCTGGCGATATGGGTGTGTGGAAGGCTGGCCTCCACCCTGCGCGCAGATTCGTAGACCTCGATGAGTATGGCGCGTTGCCTAGGCCCTAGGACGTCGTGATCGACCAGGTCGCACATGGAACCCTCCTCTTCGCAGGAGCAGTCGGCCTCCGCCAGGCATGACGCCCCTGAAGAAGCAACCTTAGCAGGTTGCGGCTAGATTTGTAAGCAACGAGTAAGTGTGGCCCGGATCGTTCGACATTTCAGGGTCGTCTCAATTCGAAGGATGCACACGACATTGTAGGTAGTCTCGGCAAGGACCGTCGTCCGATCGACGCCCTGGTGTCGTGTCGGCCGAGATGGCGACCCCTAACCGGAGGCGTATCTACCTCGTGCGCTCCTTCCGCGTGCCGCTTCGGCGCGCCCATGGCCCAGGACGAGGCGATCCGGGCGCGACGGACCGACATGGCCGGGCGAGCCTGCTCGCCTGGCCTGTGGCTGTCGCCTGCCGCTCATTCGGGACGCAGGAAGCGGCCGTTGACCCAGCCTTCCTGGCCGCGATAGCGCACCTTGCACCAGTTCTGGCCCTCGAGGCAGCCGAGGTTGCGCAGGCCGTCCGCGTCGAAGGGGATCTCGCCGACGACGAAGCCGCGCGGCGACGGCGTCTCGCGCATGTTGAGCACGTCGTCGGGGCTGACGCCGACCACGCGCCAGGAGCGCGGTCCGGGCAGCGGCTCCGGTCCGGGGCCGGGGTCGCCGCGGCCGAAGACACTGACGCCGAGCGCGAAGGGGGCGGTGCCGTTGCGGCGGGCTTCGGCGCGCAGCAGGTAGATCTGGATCGTGTAGAGGCCCGAGGCCGACAGGCGCCCGTCCCATTGCGTCTGTTCGCGGGCGATGGCGCGGCCACGCGGGTCGACGACGTTGAAGTAGAGGAAGCGGTTGCGCGACCTGAGGTCGAGGCTCATGCGCTGGCCGGCCCGCGCCTCGAGCCGGTAGGATGCGCTGATGCGGCCGAAGACGATGCCGCGCACCGTCGTCTGCGTCGCGCCCGGGCGCATGCGTAGCGTCTCGACACGCTCCTGCGCGATCGCCGCCTGCGGCAGGGCTGGCGCGAAGGCCAGCATGAAGGCCAGGAAAGCACCTGTACGTCGTATCATCTTGGTCCCCTCGAACGATAGTCTGGGCCGATACTAGAGTAAGTTGCCGAAGGCCGGGAGCCTGCTTTTGGAAAACTGAAGCTCCAACAAGAGGGTGGAGCCGTAGCCAGCTCAATCGCGGGAGTTCGGGAAGCATGTCGAAGCCTGCTGGCCGCGACATGCGTCGCCGTCAGAAGTTCTTGCCGACCTTGAGGCCAAGCGCGTGGCTCTGGCCGACGCCGCCGACGGCGGTGCGATAGTCGAACCTCGCGGTCCAGTTGTTGCCGAGGGCCGCGTCCAGCGACGCTCCCAGTGTTGCGTAGTCGCTGCCCTTGCTGTCGATGTCGAAGACATAGGGCAGGCCATCGGTGTCGGCGTAACCGAGGTTCACCCGGCTCGATCCCTCGAAATCATGGACATACTCGATGCGGGCGCCCGGTTTCAAAACGCCCCAGTCGGTGGTGATCGCGTATTCGACGCGAAGTCCGGCAATGCCCGAAAGCGTGTCGACGGTCTGGCTGCCGTATTTCAGCAGGTAGTCGCCGCTGCCGCCTTCGGTGAACCCCGAGAGCCACGACCTCGAAAGATCCAGCCTGCCATAGGGCGAGATCAGCCAGGCATCGTCGCGCTTTTCGTAGCTCGCGGTGATCGAACCGAAGATCTGCGTGCCGCTCCGCTCTCCGATGGCGTAGCCGCCGTTGGACGTCTCGTACCGCCTGCTGGACAAATCCAGCCAGCTGCCGCCGACGAGCCCGTCGAGATATGCCGACCTGAACGGCGAATAGCTCGCATAGACTGCGCCGCTGTAGGCGTGCGCGCGGCTTTCGGTGCCGTTCGGGCCGATGTCGGTCGCGTCCCGGCCGTAGCCTAAGCCGAAACCCGCCACGAGCGACTTGGAGAAGCGGTAGTCGATGCCGCCGCTGACGCCGGCGGTGGTGTAGTCCAGGTTCAGCCTGCCGTCGTCGCGCTCGCCGAAATTGACGAAGCCGCCGGTCCATACGGCCAGCTTGCCGAGGTCGACATCGACCGGCGACTGCGCCGGCTGGCGGCCGTTCTCGTCGTCGGCATAGTTGTGCATGGCAAAGCCGCTGCCGGCCGCGCCCTTGGGAGCCTTGCCCAACAGGTCCTCGAAGCGCTGGTCCTCGTCGGTCTTGCCGTCGTTGCCGGAATAGCCGAGCCGCACCGCCATGCTGTTGCGGCGGCGCTCGCCTTCGTCGTGCAACTGCTCGAGACGCGAGTTGAAGTTCTGCGTCTGGCTTTCGGCGAAGCGCCTGGCGCTGTCGACCTGAGCGGTCAGCAGGCCGGTCACCTCGGCGTCTTCCGACGGATCGGGGCGTCCGGTGACGTCGAAATAGATGGAGGTTGGTGCGGACGCGGCAGAGGCATTGCTCAGGGTGAAGACGACGGTCGCCTCGCCTTCGAACGTAATCGCCGCGTCGAAGGTGAGCTCAGTGCCGGTAATGGCCGCGGCGCCCGCTGCAGCAGACGAAAGCGAAACCAGTGCTGCCGCGGTGAACGGGCCACCCGTGGCCCCATCGGTCAGGTCGACCGTCACCTGTTTTCCTGCATCGACGCTGATGCGCCGCGAGACGGCAACCGGGGCCGGGGCGCCTACGGTCATCGAGTATGCCTGCTCGGCTGTGAAGCCCAGCGCGTCCGTCACCTTGACGGTGAAGTTGAAGGTGCCCGTCACGGTTGGCGTGCCCGATACGTTGCCTGCAGGGCTTAACGCCAGCCCGTTCGGCAGCGCGTTGTCGCTGATGGCGAAGGTATGGGGTGTCGTGCCGCCTGTGGCGGTCAGCATCTGCGAATAGGCTACGCCGAGGGTTGGATTGGGAAGCGTCGCCGGCGCCAGGGAGATGGTCGGAGGGTTCGTCGCATAACTGTTGGACACGGCGCTGCTGCCCGGATTGCCGGCGGCATCCGACACGGCCGAGGCGGCAAGCGTGATCGTGTTGCGTGATGCTGACGTGCCGGTCGCAGTGAGCGTGAAGGTCCAGACGATATTGTCGGACGTCCGTAGTGCCGACGTGGTGCCGCCGGTCAGGCTCAGGTCAGTAAGGCCAAGACCGGTTACCGCCTCGGAAAAGGTGATCGTCACCGGTGACGTTTCCCCGTCTCTCAAGCTGGTGACTTCCACGTCGATCGTCGCGGTCGGCCCCGCGGTATCGATCGCGTAGTTGTTCGAATCGACGGTTCCGCTGCCGGTGTTGCCGGACGCGTTTTGCACGCCGGTCATGTCGAGCGAGATCACGTTGCTGGCGTCGGACACGTTTGCCGAAGGGGTGAATGTCGCCGTCCAGGATACGCCGCCGTCCGAGGACGATACAGCCGAAAGTGTCCCGTTGCTGACTGTCAAATCGGCGTTGTTGAAGCCGGTCACCGCCTCCGAGAAGGTGATCGTCACCAGCGATGTCTCATCCGTTTTCAGTGCATTGTCGGCGACGACGACCGTTGCCGTCGGCAGCACGGTGTCGATGGTGAAATTGGCCGAATTGGTCATGCCAGTGCCGGCATTGCCGGCCACATCCGTCACGCCCGCATTGTTCAGGGTAAGCAGATTGGTCGCGTCGCTCACGCCTGCGTTGGGGTTGAACGTCGCCGTCCAGGTGATGCCGCCGTCCGACGACGACACGGTCGACAGAGTCCCGTTCGGGACGGTGAGGTCGGCGTTGTCGAAGCCGGTCACCGCTTCCGAAAAGGTGATCGTCAGCAGCGACGTGTCGCCGGCGGCGAGGGTGGGGTCGGCCATGACGAGTGTGGCGGTCGGTCGCTGTGAATCGACCGCATAGTTGTTCGAATCGGTCGTTCCACTGCCATTGTTGCCAGCCGAGTCTATGACGCCTGTATTGTCCAGGGTGATCAGATTGCTCGTGTCGGTTATGCCTGCTGTCGGGGTGAGCGTCGCCGCCCAGCTTATGCCGCCGTCCGAGGACGACAGAGCCGACAAAGAACCATTTCCGACGCTCAGGTCGGCGTTGCTGAAGCCAGCCACAGCCTCCGAGAAGGCGACGGTCACCAGCGACGTCTGGCCGATGCCGAGCGCAGTGTCGGCAACGACGATCGTCGCGGTCGGCCTCATGGTATCGATGGCATAATTGTTGGAATTGACGGTGCCGCTGCCAGCCTCGCCGCCTCCGCTTGCCACCCCTGTCATGTTCAGGACGATCAAGTTGGTAGAGTCGGAGATGCCCGCCGAAGGTGCAAATGTCGCCGTCCAGGTGATGCCGCCGTCCGAAGAGGAGACGGCCGTCAGGGAGCCGTTCGATGCAATGAGGTCGGCGTTGTTGAAGCCGGTCACCTGCTCCGAAAAAGTGATCGTAACCAGCGAGGTGTCGCCAATCTTGAGCATGGTGTTTGAGACGACGGCCGTTGCCGTGGGAGGTGCACTGAGGGCCATCGACGGCCAGAGCAGGCCCACGCAGAGTATCAGCATCATCCTTAGTCGCGCGCTGAACCACGCAATCGCTGCCGTTGCGCCCGCGCGTCGCGTCGTCTGATGCTGCATCTGTCGCCCCCGCGAACCACACTATCGCGCTTGTTGCCGGCGCGACTGCGGTTCCATGCCCGATCAGATGACTTTCCGAGCAGAGCGGACGAGTCATCTGCCTGGACTGAAATATTGGCTTTCGGGTCACGTCAACAGAAGAATAGGAGCCTGATTTCGTAAATATATGGTCCAGATCGACTTTTACATCTTCTTGTATAATGTGGATTTACTAAAATATTCCATAGGTTGCACTGGCGGCAAAACTCAACCACCGCTGATCGCGGTGAGCACGAAAACCTCGATGCCCGGCCGCAGCTTCGTCTTCAGCGTCGCGCGTTCGCCGTCGACGAACACGTTCATGTGCCGGCGGATGGTGGGGCGGCTGTCGCAGATGCGGTCGCGCATGCCCGGCCAGCGCCGGTCGAGTTCGTCGACCATGTTCCTGACGGTCGCGGCCTGCATCTCGACGCGCCGCGACGAGCCGGGGAACAGGTCGACCAGCACGCCGGGCAGGCGCACCACGACGGGCGTGGTTCTTGCCTCCGTTCGACGGTCGGGGTCTTGCCGGTCGAGCATGTCCGCCATCCCAGGCTCAGCCGTCGACCACCAGCGTCTCGACCGACAGGATCGAGGGCAGGTGCTGGGCCACGCTCGTCCAGCTTTCGCCCTCGTCGGCGCTGGCGAACAGCGTGCCCGAGCTGGTGCCGAAATAGACGCCCGCGGGCTCGAGCCGGTCGGTCGACATCGCCTGGCGCAGCACGCCGATATAGGCGTTCTCCTGCGGCAGGCCGTTGCGCAGCGCCTGCCAGTCGTGGCCGCCGTTCCGCGTCCGCCACACCGCGGCCTTGGCGTCGGGCACGAAGCGGCCGGCGCTGTCGCCGTTGAGCGGCACGAGATAGAGCGTTTCGGGATCGCGCGGGTGCGCTGTGGCCGGGAAGCCGAAGGTGGAGGGCAGGCCCTTCTCGATGCTCTGCCAGTGCTTGCCGCCGTCGTCGGAGCGGTACATGCCGCAATGGTTCTGCTGGTAGAGCCGGTTCGACATGCCGGGCGCCATGACCAGATTGTGCACGCACTGGCCGAATTCGGGATAGTTCTCGCCCTCGGGCAGGAAATCTGCGCGGGTGCCGTGGTTGCGCGGCTCCCAGGTGCGGCCGCCGTCGGCGGTGTGGAACACGCCCGCCGCCGAGATGCCGACCCAGATGCGGTCGTGGTCGTTGGGATCGACCACCAGCGAATGCAGGATCAGGCCGGCGCCGCCTGGGTTCCAATGCGGCCGGGAAGGGTGCTTCTGCAGGCCCTCGACGTGGCTCCAGCTCTGGCCGGCGTCGTCGCTGCGGAACAGGCCGGCCGGCTGCACGCCGGCATAGAGGCTGCCATTGCCCTTGGCGAGGCTCCACACCGCCTTGATCGGCTCCTCGCCTTCGGCATAGGCGAGGCCCTCGCTCGAATGCGTCCACGTCTCGCCGAGATCTGTCGACTTCCATACCGCCGGGCCGAACCACTCGTTGCCGCCGGCGCCATAGATCGTGCCCGTCTGCTGGTCGGCGATGACGTGGTTCATCGGCCAGGTCTCGCAGAACGGGCCGCGCAGCTTCCACGAGCGCCTCGCGGCGTCGCTCTCGGCGATGAAGGCGCCTTTCTTGGTCCCGAGCAGGACAAGGATCTTGCGTGCCATTGGTCTCCTCCCCGGGAGTCCGATCCTCAGACATCGAATCCGGATCGGCGGCTATCCTTTTCAATTGCCTCGCATTTTTCGGCGCGTCCGGCGGCGTCCTTGCCTCGGCGGGCGCGGGCAGGCGGCTAGATTAGCGGCAAAGCCCGCACCGGAACAGCCGATGCCGGTCGTCTCCTGACAATCTGGATACTGGCGGGGCCGCCGGCCGGGTCGCCGGCGGAACTGCCGCCGGACCGGACATTCGGGTTGACAGTGCGCCATAATTCAATACCCGTCGTCCCAGGTTTCAGACGTTTCCTCGAAAGGATCGAGCAATGACGATCAACGTTGCACCGGTGGGCCTGGCGCGCGAGCTGATCGAGCGGCAGAAGTCGGGCAAGCCGATCCGCAT